>NZ_AWFE01000066.1:0-65173 GCF_003263315.1 Hyphomonas sp. GM-8P | reverse complement strand
GCGGACGCGTTTCCGGGTAAAGGTGCTGGGCTGAACCGCATAACCTACTATTTGTCGCTGAGGCCTAGGCATTCAACCGTGTCGCCCGCGATTGCGGCAGCCGCATTCGGCATCCGGCGGATCAGGCAATTTGACATCTGCAGTGGGCTGAGCAGGGAGCTGTCCTGGTCCACCAGTGGCATGACGGTGCGGCGTCCATCCTCCACGCGAGCCACAGCGCGGTAATAGGTTTCTCGGAAGCCGCCGGGTGCCATTTCCACGTCCAGCGTCGCGATAAAGCGGGCGGAGGGACCGGCTGTGTTCACGAGCAGGTCTTTCAGGAACAGTCTGGCGCAGACAAAGGCAGACGCAGGGTTTCCGGGCAGGCCGAGTATTCGCTGTTGTCCCATTCTGGCGAACCAGGTCGGTTTTCCCGGTCGGACGGCAATGCCCGAAAAGAGGATCTCGGCGCCAGCCTCCTGGAAGGCGGCTTTCATATAGTCATAGTCGCCTACGGAGGCGCCGCCGATCGGCAGGATCAGGTCAGCCTCGCTGGATGCATCGATGAGTGCCCGGATCTGCTCGATGGTGTCGCCTGCAATGCCGGGCGTGATCGGTTCGCCGCCCCAACTCCGGACAAGCGCCGAAAGCGCCGTGGAGTTGGAGTCGATGATCTTGCCGGGTTCCAGATCGCTACCGGGAGGGAGCAATTCATCTCCACCCGGAAGAATTGCGACTTTCGGCTTCCGCCGGACGGTGATGGTGCCATTGTTCCCAGCAGCAGCAAGGCCAAGGTCGGCTGGCGAAAGACATGCTCCGGCGGTGACGAGAAGGTCACCCCTGGAGAAATCCCGCCCTGCCTTGCGGATGTGTTTTGAGTCTGCCTGGGCGACCGTGACTTCGATCATGTCGCCTGTGCGCGTGGCCTCTTCCTGGATCAGGATGTGGTCCGCACCCTCCGGCAAGGGGGCTCCGGTAAAGATCCGCATCGCTTCGCCTTGCCCAACCGGATGGCGCGGCAGCGTTCCGGCAGGAATTTCCCCGGTCACGTTCAGCCGGTTGCCGGCTTTGCGCACATCGGAAAGGCGGACGGCATATCCATCCATCGCCGAGACATCCGCCGGCGGCGTTGTCGTTCTAGCGAGAACGTCCCGTGCCAACACCCGGCCAAGCGCATCACCGACCGGGATCGCCTCTTCTCCCGCATCCAGCACATGCGGCGCCAGCGCCCGAAGCGCGTCATCGACACTGATCAGGCCGCTCACGATACTTCCTTGTGATAGTCGCCGGATTTCCCGCCGGTCTTGCTCACCAGTTCGATCCCCGAGATCACCATCGCCTTATCGACAGACTTCAGCATGTCGTAGAGCGTCAGGCAGGCGGCGGAGACGGCGGTCAGTGCTTCCATCTCGACGCCGGTCTTGCCGGTGGTCCGCACAGTTGCAGTCACATGAAGCGCATCCGGGTCCAGCGGGGTGATGCTGACTTCGACATTGGTGAGCGGGAGCGGGTGGCAAAGGGGGATCAGGTCAGCGGTCTTCTTGGCCGCCATGATGCCGGCGAGTTCCGCGATGGCGATGGGATCACCTTTCCGGGTCTCCCGGTTCATGGCCAGTTCGCGCGTGGCTGCCGCCATGCTGACCTTTCCCTGCGCGACCGCCACGCGCTCCGTGACGGGTTTCGCGCCAATGTCGACCATCCGGGCACGCCCATCCGGACCGATATGGGAAAGCTCGTTCATCCCTCATGCTCCATGAGGCGCGGCATCAGCTCGACGAGGTTGCAGGGCTTGTGACGGCTGTCGAGCTGGTAGGAGATGACCTTGTCCCAGCCATCCTTCACGGCGCCGGTCGAGCCCGGAAGGCAGAATATGAAGGTGCCGGATGCAAGCCCTGCAACAGCGCGGGACTGCAGGGTAGACAGCCCGACGCTCTGGAAGCTGACCTGATGGAAAATGACCGAGAAGCCTTCAATCGTCTTGTCGAACAGCGGCGTCACAGCCTCCGGTGTCACATCCCGGCCGGTGAGACCTGTACCGCCGCTGGTGATCACGACATCCGTTTCCGGGTCCGCAATCCAGGCCGAAACCTGGGCTCGGATGGCCGCCCTGTCGTCAGGCAGGATCTTCCTGTCCGCCAGGACATGGCCTGCCGATTCGAGCCGCTGAACGAGCGTTGCGCCCGATGTGTCTGTTTCAAATGTCCGCGTGTCGCTGACAATCAGAACCGCGATCCTGACCGGCTTGAATTCGAGATTTTCATTGATGCCATGCATGTGTTTGGCTCTCTTCCTATTGATTCCATCTGGTGCGGTCGCGGTAATCTTCGGCCCTGGGTTCGATCCAGCGCGATTCCGATGCTGTGATTTCCTTTTTCCAGAAGATGGCTTCGGTCTTGAGGTAATCCATCAGGAAGTCGGCCGCTTCGAACGCCGCCCGGCGATGGGGCGCTGCGGTCGCGACAAATACGATGGGATCTCCAGGGGCCATGTCTCCAATCCTGTGGATGACCCGGACGGCCGAAAGTGACCACTTTTCCTGAGCGGCATCGACGGCTTGTTGGATGCCATTCTCCGTTATCGGTGAATAGGCCTGGAGGTGCAGCGTCTGCACGTCTCCTTCTGCAGACTGCGGACGAACCAGGCCTGAAAAAGTCACGATGGCGCCTGCGCCTGCGGATTGTCTTTCAAATTCCGCTACGGCATCGGCAATCTGAAAAGGATGGTCTGTGATGCGGATCATCATCCCCCTCCGACCGGCGGCATGAATGCGATTTCATCGGTATCAGAAACCGGGAATGGATCGTCCACGATTTCACTGTTTACGGCGACCCGAACACTTTTGTGCAGAAGCGCACCGTCAAAGCCTCTGGATTGATCGAGCCACTCTCTCAGGGATTTGGTATCCACGATTTTCACGGGAATGGGCGTATGCTCTGAAAGCTCACCAAAGATGCTGGACAGTTTTCCGAAGTAAAGAATCGTTGCCATCTCTAGCCTCCTGTCACGGACATGTGACGCGCAAGGGCAGGGGCTTGGCCCGGGCTTCGGATCGTGAAGTCATGGCGTTCGGGTTTGGCGAACAGTGCGGCATCCAGTGCCTCATCAAGCGCTTTCTCAGGATCGACTGACTCCCGGATCGGTGTGCGCAGGTCGATGTGATTGTTTTGGCCAAGGCACATGTAAATTCGGCCTGTGCAGGTGACGCGGACCCGATTGCACCCTGCGCAGAAATTGTTCGTCAGTGGCGTGATGAAACCAAGTCGGCCGCCTGTCTCCCGGATGCGGAAGTAGCGGGATGGCCCGGCGAGCGGGTCGCTCTTTTCTTCCGGTTCGAGCGCCCACTTGCTTTCAAGCTTCTGCTGAACAAGGTCCAGAGGTATGTATTGATCAAAACGGTCTTCATCGGTCTCACCAAGGGGCATGACTTCTATCAGGGAGATGTCATGCCCTTCCTCGTGGGCCCACGAGATAATGTCGGGTATCTCATCAGCATTCTGATGCTTGAGCGCAACGGTGTTGATCTTGACTTTCAGGCCTGCCGCCTTGGCCGCATCAATGCCTTCAAGCACTTGCGGCAGCTGGCTCCGGCGGGCGATCTCGACGAAACGGACAGGGTTCAATGTATCGAGCGATACGTTGACCTTGCGAACCCCGGCTTTTGCAAGTTCATTCGCGTGTTGCGAAAGCTGTGTCGCGTTTGTTGTGAGGGTCAGTTCTTCAAGACCGTCACCCAGCATTCCGCCGAGTTGGTGAAACAGTTTCGGAATGTCTTTGCGAACCAATGGCTCACCGCCTGTAATCCGGATCTTCCGGACGCCGCGGCGGATGAAGGCCTTCGCAACGAATTCGAGTTCTTCGAGAGTCAGTAACTCCTTTTTGGGAAGGAAAGTCATCGCTTCGGCCATGCAGTACGTGCAGCGAAGGTCGCAGCGATCCGTTACCGACAGGCGGAGATAGGTCACTTGCCGTCCGAACTTGTCCAGAAGAGGAGAAGGTGAAGATGTGGTCATGGGGCTATGCCGTTCTCCAGACTTTGTAGAGTAGTCGCACTGCAACGACCAGGATCAGGATAGCCGTGCCGCGGCGCAGATGGGCCGGTGACATTTTAAGAACACCGAACCTGTTGCCAATCCATCCGCCGATCAGGACAGCGGGCAGGAGCGGCAAGTAGGGCGTTGCCAGTTGAAGTGTACCGACATTGTTCAGTTTTGTGGCCTGCCCGGCAAGTCCGGAAAGAGAGTTCAACAGGATGAACAGGCTGCATGCGGCGGCGATCGCCTTTTCGTGGCTCCATCTGATCCAGTAGAGCACCGGCGCGAGAAAGATGCCACCGCCTATGCCCACAAGCCCCGCGAGGAAGCCGGTCCCCGCGCCAACTGGCAGCAGAATGAGCGCACTTGGAGGAGATGCGTCTTCATTTGTGCGTTTCCAACGGTTCTGGAAAAGCATCGAAAGGCCGGTCAGCAGCAGTGTGACCCCGAGCAAGGCGGAAAACACGAACTCACTCACCGGTATTCGCCCACCTAGCCAGGCGAGCGGTACGGACAGGGCCAACGCCGGCAGAAGTGCGCGCCAGTTCAGGTTTCCCGTCATGCCGTATCGGATCGTATTGCCGGAAACGACCAGGATATTGCAAGCCAAAGCGATCAACGGAACAATTCTGAAATCAGCCCCGGACAGGATCAGCACCGCATTATAGGTGGACCCGCCTCCGAATCCGACGCTGGCATAGAGCGCTGCCGTGATGAAAAAGATGATCGGGAGTACATAAACCAAGACCTCGCACTCCTAGGCTGAAAGCGTGCCGGTTGCCCGGGCCAGGTCTTCGGTTGTGTCGATATCGAGTGCGTCGCTTTCCGGCAGGCGCACTGTTTTCGTTCGGTCGAGAGACATGAATACCTGCCTGGCGCCCATATCACCGGCTAAATTCGTGAGCTGATCAAATGTGGATCTTGAAAAGATTGCAGGCGGGCAACTGGCCTCGCGCGCGCTCGACATGACGGCTTGCGTTTCCGGCGTCATCGTTTGGCGAAGTCTGTTCAGGTGCGCATTGGTGATGAAAGGCATGTCGGCGAGCAGTACCAGCGCGTGCTCCACGTCCGGCAGTGCGGCGGCTGCTTTGATGCCGGCTTTCAATGATGTCGACTGACCCGCCGCGGCATTCCTGTTTTCGATGACCTGCCACCCTGCGGATTGAAGTAACTCATGACGCTCGCTTTGACCGGGGCCAATCACGGCGATACGGGCTGCAACCGGCTGACCTTCCAGCAGGGCTGCCGCGTGACCAAGAACCGGCTTGCCGGCGAGGGATGAAAGCAATTTGTCACCTTCCGTAAAGCGTTCGGATTTCCCGGCCGCCAGAAGGATGATGCCTGTGTCAGCGAGCGAAGTGTTTTGTACTTCCCGATAAGCGCCGATGATTTCAGCGAGCGTCGAAACGGCAAGCATCGAGGCATCCCGCATGGAGGGGACGAGGCCAACCGGGCCGCGCACGCGTGAGATTTGTACCGGTTCGACGCCTTCCTGTTCCAGCCGCGTCCGGCGGCGGGATTGTGTTTTTCGGCTGCCAACCGCGCCAATGTAAAAGGCCTGACCTTGCAAGGCTTGCTTTAGGAGCGCTACTTCCCAGTCTGGATCATGGAACATCAGAATGAATGCGGTCCAGGCGTCATCGGATGAGAGTGGCAAATCCTGGGGAGTTTTCAGGGCAGTGACATCATTGAAGCCGTCGCGCTGGGCTTCTTCGATATCTTCCCCGTCACGCAGCTGGAGGGTCAGTTCATAGCCGCTCGCCCGGACAAGTCTGGCAAGCGCGAGCGCATCGGCGCCGCGTCCTGCAATCCTGATACGGAGTTTTGGGCAGTATGCGAATGAGGCCGACAATTCCGGCAGGCAGAGCGTCGCATTTGCGCGGGCGCTCAAGGCGTCATGACAAAGCTGCAGTTTCTCCTCATTGGCGTCGGGCAGGATCGATATTTCGATGGCGCCACCACAAGGAAGCGGCATGTCGATAAAGGGAGAACCAACCCCGTATCGCAATGACAGAATCTTGTTTTCTGCGAGAGCTTCTTGCGCATGCAGCACCACATCGGCGTCGACGCAGCCACCGGAAATGTAACCGCAGCGGCGTCCATCCTCTGTAACGGCCATCAATGCGCCTGGGGAGCGGACACTTCCGCCCGCAGTAAAGGTGACCACCACGAGCGCAACCGGTCCGGTCTGGCGCCAGGCCAGCCACTGACCCAGCACATCCTGCGGGTGTTCTGCGTAGGGGTGCAAAGGGTTGGCCATCGAAGGCATTATAAATGGTGATTTATAATGCGACAGCCCTAATGACGTGATTTTGAAGGCTCAAACTTCGTCAGGAGCTCTTTGTTGTGCGCAAGTGATCGTTTGCACAGTTCCCGATAATGCGTCCGAATATCTTGAGCGGCTTCCGTCAGGTAGGAACCACCACCATCCGCGCCGCCTTGAGCCGAAATGACGAGAGGAACACCGAAGTCCCGGTTCATTGCTTCAACGAGCTTCTTGGCGCGTGGGTATGACATCCCCAATTGGGAGGCTGCTTTGTTGATGGAGCCGAGATCCGCGATCGCGTCCAGCAGAGCGGCCTTTCCCGGCCCGAACCGTCCGCCGCCAGGCAGATCGATCCGGATGCTGAGGTGAGGTTTGCCAAGCTTATTCATCGTCTTACACCCGGGGATTCCATGGCCAACCCTTCGGCGCGTTTCGCCAGATAGAGTTCAACAGCCGTATAGGTCTCGGATCCGTACTCAAGCGGTTCAGCCCGGATTCCGGAATCGCAATCCCGCAGCCGACGATGCAGCGAACCAAATGTCTGCCACTCCATCCGGTAAGCCGGAAAGGCGTTGCCATGTCCCTGACTGATCGTATCGCCGCGCAACTTGTCACCCCAGTGTTCATTATGACACTGGCTGCAGGCAAGATTGAACTGACCTTTGCGCAGAAAGAAATAGTCTTCTCCGGCGTCGTAGTATTTCCTGGCCTGGCCATCGATCGTCACCGACACTGGCTCTCCCTGTGCCAGGTGGGAGAGGTAGGCTGTCAGGCCCAGCAGATCGTCACTTTCATATTCCAGGGGTGCTAGACCCTGGTAACGTTCGCGGCAGAGATTTATTCGCGACTCGAGGTTCACGAGTTTGCCTGATTGCTCGTCAATGGCCGGGTAATGTGCTGCAGCTTTCGAGACCGGGCGGCTATCGTCACTGTGGCAGGACGAACAGGCAGGCTCTCCATGCTCCGGACTTTGATTGAACAGGGCTTTTCCCTTGTCGACCCAGAGATATCCTGGATTAGCGAATGCGTCGTCCTGAAGGGCCTGGGTCTCCGGCTGAAGGAACTCATAGCCGGACCGTAGGTCCGCGGAGGATATCTGGCTTTGCTCTGCAATCCGTTCATGGTTTTCGCTGCAACCCGTAAGGATGAGCGCCAACAGGTAGGCTCGTCTCATGACACAGTCAGCATCCGTTCTTCGGCCCAGCGCTCTCCATGCTGATCCGTCCACGAAAACTCTATCTTGCCTGTGTGCGAGGCACGGGCATGAAAAGTCAGGAACGGATTGGCGGCGATGCCGGGGAAGAACTCGGCTTCAAATATGACATTGCCATCATATGTGCAGCGGAAGCTCTTGATGATGTCTGTTGGAATGATCTCCCCTTTGGAATCGCGGCGATAGCCCGTTTCCATAGGGTGCTGGATCATCGCCTTGAGCTCGATGACCTCACCTTCGAAGGCTGTATCCGGGGCTGAAATGCGGATCATTACAGCTGCGCCTCCTTAACCGATAATGCACGCCGCGAGTGTGACATATGTGCTGCCTGTGCCGGACCAGAGCGTGCCATCGTTCATCTCGGCGACGACGCGAAGGGTCTGGGTGCCTGCCATCCGGACGCGTGTCGAAATCTCGGCGCGCCCGGTATGTGGCCCCAGATGGAACCTCGCGATTGTGGCGATGGGATTACGCGGTGAGAGAACGACAATTTGTTCGACGAAGCTTTCATCCGTCATGGGACTATCTACGGTTATGCCAACCGGAACCGAATTCCCGTTTTCAGCGATCGGGGGCAGGGTGACAGTCACCTTGCCTTTGTTGATTGGCCGATCCCCGAAAATGTCGTGGATCGCCTGGTCGGCGTCTTCCGGTGTTGCGGATGCCAACGGAGAAAGCGCGGACGCGATCGACACAATACCAGTTGAAGCCAGGAAGGCGCGACGTGTCCAGCGGTATGTCGTAGGTGCATGATCGTCGTGTGGCATCAGTTTGTCTGCAATTCCAGAAACGCAACAATGTCTTCGATCTGTTGAGCGCTGAGGGCAGGAGCCCCCTGATATTCATGATCAACCTGACGGAGGCCGCCTGTGCGATAATAGGATGGCATCACAGTGTCTGGCCAAATGCCTTGGGCGTCAACAATGCGATAACGGATCTGTCCGACGGACAGGCGCGCGCCGATGCCAGTGAGCACAGGGCCGACATTTCCCTGGAATTCCGCATCCAGGCGGGCCACCTGGTGGCACAGAACACAGTGCCCTGCTTCGCGTGAAGTGAATATCTGTTCCCCCCGAACAGGATCACCCTGCTTACCGTTCAATGGTTCGATGATTGCATCACCTGATATCTCGACAGGCCCAGCCAGACGGTCCTCCGAAGCCTGCCCACAGGCGGATAGAAAGATGAGAAAGAGCAATGCCGAAGAACGCGCTATTTTCATCCGAAAGTCTGTTTGGTGATTGTACGGAACCAGGTCTTGGCCTGCAGTGCTTCATTCTCACGAACAATGGGATCAGCATTGAGAGGACTCAAGCCGCCCGCACCTTCCACCGAGTGCAAAGAACCACCGTCATTTGTGTAGACGCCCGTGATCGACACGGCTTTCCTGTCGGAGATGTACGAGTAGCAAGTGTTCGTCAGGGTGGTGGGTTCAACTGCTTCTCCCGAGAGGGCTCTGGCAATTTGCATCGCGCATACCTTGGCTTGCAGGTTCGCCGAGAAAGCAGACTTCGGCATTGGCGAAGCAATGGTAGCGTCGCCGATGACGTGAATGTCGGGTTGGAGCGTGGAACGGAAATCAATCGGATCAATCGGACACCATCCCGTCATGTCTGCGACGCCAGCACGATGAGCGATGACGCCGGCGTGCTGTGGCGGGATCACATTGGCGACGTCAGCGCTGACGTCTTCAAATTCTGTCGATAGGGTGCGGGAAGAGGGGGACACGGCAATGACCCGGCCAAACTCATTTGCTCCGTAGCGTTCGATAAGGCCGGGATAGAGGCTGGACCAGGCGTCCTCAAACAAGGGCTGCTTTGAAAATTTCTCCTGGGCATCCAGGATGATGAGTTTTGACTTCGGCTTATGGGTCTTGAGATAGTGCGCGATCAAGCTGGCGCGTTCATACGGACCCGGCGGGCAACGGAATGGCGCAGGCGGGACGGACATGACCACCACGCCGCCATCCTTCATGTCCTGGATTTGTTGCTGCAGCAGTCTGGTTTGGGGGCCAGCTTTCCAGGCATGCGGCAAGACCTCCGCCGCGGCTTCGTCGTAGCCATCGATCGCGTTCCATCTGAAATCAATTCCGGGCGACAGGATCAATTTGTCATAAGTCAGCGCGCGGCCGGATTCGACTGTGACGGTCCGGCTCACCGGATCTACATCGGTCGCGCGTTCCTGAACAAATTCGATTCCCTCGGCCTTTAGGCTGTCGTAGCTGAAACGTTGGGCCGAGAGATCGCGCAGGCCCGCAACGACGAGGTTGCTGAACGGGCAGGCATAGTATTCGGGATTCGCTTCAATGAGCGTAATGGCGGCTTCCGGAAGCAGTCGCTTCAGAAACCGGGCGGCCGTGGCACCGCCGAAGCCTCCGCCAATGATGACGAGACGTGCCCGGACCTGCGCATGGGCTGCCAAAGGTAATGCGGCCAGCAGACCCGTTCCCGACAGGGTAAGGAGCAGGTCGCGACGGTTCGGAACAAGGGTAGTCATTCCGAAACACCTTCGGCCAGATAGGCGCTGATCGTCTCAATATCGGCTTCTGAATACCCTCTCATCATCCGATGCATGACGCTTCCACCGTCGGCATCGGAACGATAGCGCAGCAATGCTTCGCGGAGTTCCGCCGATGAGCGGCCTTCAAGACTGGTAATCGCTCCGCCAGTGGGACCGTGACAGCCCGAGCACGCGACAGAAAGCACTGCCGCGGAACTCGTATCCGCCATCGGACTGAGTTCGATCGAATCTGTTTCGACCGGTGTCGAACCGCATGCGCCCACGAACAGGGCAATGATCGTCAGCGCGCCAAGCTGCCGTGTCATGACTATCTCAGTGCCTGATCCTTGATCGGAAGTTGCCGGATGCGCTTTCCGGTGGCGGCAAAAATGGCGTTCAGAACTGCAGGAGGTGCAACAGCGATGGTTGGCTCACCCACGCCACCCCAGAAACCACCGGAGGGCATCACGAGCGTTTCCACTTCAGGCATCTCGGCGATCCGCATCGAATTGTAGGTATTGAAATTCTTCTGCTGCGTTTCACCGTCTTCGAATGTGATTTCCTGATGCAGCATGGCGGAAAGGCCGTAAACGAACGACCCTGCGACCTGAGCATCGATCTGCTGCGGGTTGACGCCGTAGCCTGGGTCAGTAGCGGCAACGATTCGGTGCATTTTCAGCTCACCGTCATCGCCGACTGTCACTTCTGCACAAGCAGCCGTGTAGCTCCCGAAGGAGTAGAAGCAGCAAAGGCCGCGGGAGAGCCCGTCATCGGCGCCCCATCCGGACTTGTCCGCAACAGCCTGCAGGACAGTTGCCATTTTCGGACTGTCCTTCAGGTGCGCCAGACGGAACTCCAGCGGATCCCGGCCGGCCGCATGGGCAAGCTCGTCCATGAAGCATTCCAGATAGATGGCGTTCTGGTTCGCATTCACCCCGCGCCAGAAACCGGGCCGGACAGGCGGGTTACGCATCGCGTGGTCAACCAGCAGGTTAGGGAAAGTGTACTTGATCGTCTGGTCTTCGACGCGCGCATCCACACCGGATGGAAGCAATCCCTGGAACACGATCATGTCGGCACCATCCGTCAAGGCTTGCGGCATGATGCCGGCAAGGATGGACTGACCGGAAATGCGAATTTTCAGGCCAGTCAAATTGCCGTCGGCATCCAGCGCGCCCTGGCAGTAAGCCTTGGTGATCGGGTGAAAGAAGCCCTGTTCCATGTCCTCTTCGCGAGACCAGAGCAGTTTGATCGGTGTACCTGGCATTTGCTTGGCAATCTTCACCGCCTGAGAAATATAGTCCGAGGCCCCCTTGCGGCCAAAACCGCCACCCAGCAATTGTTTGTAAACCTCACAATTCTGGATAGGCAGATCCGCGGCTTCGGATGTAGCGGCCAATGCGGCTTCACCATTCTGCGTGGGGCACCAGACCTCACACTTCTCTGGCGTCCAGACGGCAATGGCATTCATCGGCTCCATGCAGGCATGGTTCTGATGGGGTGCATTGTATTTTGCTTCAATTACCTGCGCGGCATTGGAAAAAGCGGCATCCACGTCGCCCGCCTGATTGCCGACAAAAGTCTCGCTGGCCGTCAGGCCAGCATCGAGATCTGCTTCGAATGCAGAGCTTGAAAAGTTGGAGCCTTCGCCATCTTCCCATTCGATAGGAAGAGCATCCAGGGCTGTCTTGGCCTGCCACCAATAGTCTGCAACGACGGCTACGGACGTGTCGTCTACCTGGACGACCGCTTTGACGCCCGGCATGGAGCTGACGGCTTCTGCATCGAACGATTTGAGTGATCCGCCACGTTTCGGTGCGGCTTTCACTGCGGCGTTCAGCATGCCGTCCATTTTCATGTCGGTCGTGTACTGTTGCTTGCCGGTGACTTTGTCCACCGTATCCAGCCGCTGAACCGATTGCCCGACAATCTTCCATTCGGACGGGTCTTTCAGCGTCACGCTCTCGGGGGCCGGCAGTTCTGCGGCGTCGGCAACGACTTCTCCGAAGCGCAGAGTCTTGCCGGATGGACTGTGTGTGATGATGCTCTTTGCTGCGGAGCATTCTTCGACTGGCACACCCCAACGATTTGCAGCCGCCTGCACCAGCATCATACGAGCGGCGGCGCCGCCTTCCCGGACATAGTCATGGCTGGTGCGGATACCCCGGCTGCCACCCGTAAGGAAGTCGCCCCATACGCGGTCACGGGCAAGGTTTTGACCAGGCGTGGGGTATTCCGTTTTCACATAGTCCCAATCGCATTCCAATTCCTCGGCGACCAATTGCGCGAGGCCGGTCAGCGTACCCTGACCCATTTCAGAGCGGGCGATGCGAACGGTGACGATATCATCGGTTCCGATATGGACCCATGCATTCACTTCCGGTGGCGGTGGGCCAGCTTCTGCCGGAGCGTCTTTTCCGCCCGGTCCACAAGCAGCAAGAATGCCGATGGTTAGGCCGGTGGCTCCGGTTCCGACAATAAATCCGCGACGGGAAAGACCTGGTACAGTAGTCATTTTTTTCAGTCCTCCTCAGGCTTTCTTCGTCTTGGCAAGGTGAATGCCTTTGCGGACGCGGGTGAACGTTCCGCACCGGCAAATATTTGTGATCGTAGCGTCGATGTCTTCATCCGTGGCATCTGGATTGTCGTTCAGCAGACCGGCGGCGGCCATGATCATGCCCGGCTGGCAGAAGCCGCACTGAGGCACATCAAGCTCGACCCAGGCTTGCTGGACCGGATGACTGCCATCTTCTGACAGGCCTTCGATTGTGGTGATCTCCTCGTCACCCGCAAGCGCGCCTACTGGATAAACACAGGACCGGACGGCCTGACCGTCGATATGGATCGTGCAGGCGCCGCATTCGGCGATGCCGCAACCGTATTTCGTGCCGGTAAGCCCGAGTTGTTCGCGAATGACCCAGAGCAGAGGCGTTGAATCATCAACATCAACTGTCATCACCTGCCCATTGACCTTGAGTGTTGCCATTTGAATGCTCCGAGTTTTCGAGATAGTTCCGCTAGGTGAACACTATTCCAATCACGAACGTATTGCACGCCCCGGTGCTTTTTATTTTTTGGGTGCTGGCCATAAAGGCTGAATGCAGGGTTTGGATTGAGTGGCTTTTGGGGCCTTACCAAAACTCCAACTCGTGATTCCTGCAAAATGCATAAAGTTTTAGAGGCGAAACGCCTGTCTCGAATCACAGGCGATTTTCGTGGGCTTCATCACGATACGAGCCAGGGGTTTTTCCTGCCCATCGTTTGAACGCTCGGGTGAAGGCGCTTTGCTCGGAAAATCCGGTCAGGAAAGCGACCTGGGCGATCGAGTATCGGGTGTCGGTCAGAAACTTTTCGGCGAGTTGCCAGCGCGCCTCGTCAACGAGAGACTGAAATGTGTGCCCCTGATCGGCGAGGCGGCGCTGAAGGGTCCGGGCGCTCATACCCATTCCCGATGCGATATCTGCCAGCGTGGGAATCCCTTCGCTCAGCGTATTGGCGATCTGGACGATGACCTGACGATCCAGTGCTTCCTCATGATCATCATCGAGCATGGTCTCCTCAATATGGGACGTCAGAAAGCGCCAGATACTCTCATCCCCAACGGTATTTTTCCGATCGAGGCGCTCCTCTGGCAAAACGATCGCATCAATTTCCGCACCGAACGTCACGGGGCATCTGAAGTAGGCCTCCAGCGCCTCCAGGGATCCCGCAGGTTCAGGGTGACGAAACTGGACTGCGTGGGGTTTGTTTTCCGGGAAAGTCGTTTCCCGGCACATGGCGACATAGGTTCCCAAGGTGCCTTCAGTTGATAGATACATGCCCAGCCGCTTGGGTTCGAGCCGCTGGTGGGTCCACATGCTGAAACCGTCCTTTTCGACAAGCCGAAAAGTGGCTGTTGTGTTGTAAGCGCGCGCGTACCGGTCCATCCGCTGAAAGGAACGGCGCAGCGTCGGAGCACACTTCCAGGCGAGGCCTACAGCGCCGAAATCAGCGCAGGTCATCGCTGCAGATGTGCGAAGGTGAAAGCTGATGTCCGGTGCTTCCGCCGCCGCAATGGTTTCGAGCAGCGCATAATACTGGGTGTCAAGAACCACCGTATTTGGGTTCGATGCTTCTTCTTCGGTTATGCCCATGCCCGCGAACAGCTCCGCTCGATCAAGCGACTCTGGCGCCTGATCGATCATCTTCTTCACAAACATTGACGCGACGTAGGTCATGTCCCCCAAGTCTCTCATTCGCCGGCTGTGTGATCCCCCGATCCGATCACGATACCTTCCAATAGGCAGTTTTTCGCGAGGCTCAACCCCTCATTCGTCCGGTCTGCGCTGTATTTCTGTCCGACGCGACGCCAACGGACTTCTGGCAAGTTTGAAAGTGACCACCAATATTCTGTGTGAATGCGCCACGCGCGTATTAGGTTCGTGTGGAGACTAAAAGTGTATCGCCCAATTCACTTGCGTTCTGTCTGCGGCAGTGATTTTTTGTATGTCTCGATACGTTGTTTGAGTGTTGGCCGACCCTTTCCGGTTGCGGTGGTATTCAAAATGTAGGCGTAGCCCAGACCGGCAGACGGCAGCAGGGCATTCGTAGGAAGTGCTTCGGTGGCCCAGGAAAGCATGGCGCCTGTCGCGCTGTGGGTCAGGCTGCGCTCCAGCCATTCAATTGATTCTGCCTGATCGAGATAGCCTTCATTCTGGGCTTGCAGAAGAATGGTGCGCCACGCGGCGCGAGTTTCAGCCTGGCGTTCGGGTGGCACAATGCTGGCGTCGCTCTTGCCGCTTGTGTCAAGGAGCGCCCGCCAAAGGGGGCGATAGAATTCCGGGTCTTGCGTATAATAGCTGACAGCAAGTTCGTGCGCAGCAAACACCAGATCGAGCGGGTTCCTGGCTTTCAGTGAAGCAAATCTCTCGATGAAGTTCTGCCGGTCTTCCAGAACGGCCAGGACGACGGCTTGCTTCGATCCAAAAAGATTATAGGCGGTCGCGATGCTTACGCCTGCGCGGCTGGCGATCAGCCGCATTGAAGGATTGGTATCACCTGTCTCCCGAATGAGGTCGCGCACAGCGCGCACAATCCTTTGGCGGCGTTCTTCTTTCGCGCGCTCACGGCGTCCTATGTCCGGTAGTGTTGCGGTGCTTGTCATGATGCGAGATGCTCATCCTGCTTGAGACGGATGATATCGGCTTGGGGGTCGATTTGAAGCGCCGACAGCATGTCGGCTCTCTCCGGACCAGGCGGTGGTGGGTATGCTGTCGCGTTTGCTTTTTTTCCGCGAGCCCAAAAGTAGAGCACTTTTGCAAGATTACCTGGTTTGCCAAGCCACTTATCCGGATGTTCCAGCATGTGGAATCCCCGCATCGCTTCGCGCAACAGGCGGGTATCGGATCGAAGGGCAATCCGCACGCCGTCTTCCGCGAAACTCTCAAGCACGCGCGAACGGACTGATTGTGCCGCATCAGGCATCAGGTTCCGTTGAGCCCGCCGTATCGCGCTCCGGTCCTGTTTTCGTTGGTTGAGGTAATAGGGGCGGAGGTCACTCTGGATGTGCTCATGATATGCAATGGCGCGTTTGGTCGGGTCAGCGGACTCTTCGAGCGTCTGGCGAAGCAGCTGTGCACTGACTGCAGCGAAGGAGCAGCCCCGGCCGTAGAGCGGGTTTGTCCGGACCAATGTGTCGCCGAGCGGAAAATAACCGAGCGCGGCAGGCTTTCCGTCTACAACCGTATCGCGCCAGCGATTGTTCAGGTCCCCCATGCCGAAGACTTTGCTGGTCGCCTCAGACCGGTCCTCGTTGGTCCATGGCCGAAGGCCCGGCAGCATTAGTGTGATGCGGTGGAATATATCCGGGTTGAGGATGTTTTTCCGCAACTCCATCTCGATTTCCGGCAGAGCGATGGTAATGGAGAAGTTTCCGTTGTCTCCGGGGAAGACGCCAAACTTCAGATAACCCAGATCCCCGGAGGCGGGTGGGTTCGATTTGCGATCCGGTTCGGCGCAGCCAGGCAGAAGGCGGTAGTGCCGGGTAAAGTAGAGGATCCCGGCGGTTTCACTTTCTTCACGTATGTTCGCGCCTTCTTGCATCAGCTGTTCCATGGTGAAGCCGCCCTTGCCAGAGGCGTCAACAACAAGCTCTGCCTCGATGGAAGTCTGCGTGTCGTCCTGTTCGCCCTCGACGCCGCTGACTGTGAAGACCCCATCAGCGCCTTTCGCAGTGATGAGTTTACGGACGAAGAATCCGGTCCGCACTTCTACATTCGGCAGAGATTCGACGTATCTGCGGATAACCATTTCCAGCGTTGTGCGCCGGCTGGTGATGATCGTCAGATCACTGTCTTCAGGCTGTGGCCGGTAATTTTGTTGCTGCTGCTCGGTGAGCATCATATCGAAAGTGAGCTCACGAACACCATGAGTCATGAGACTGTCCAGCAAGGCCGGATGCTCATCCTTCAGAATGGTGCGAAGACGGGCCAGGAAGGCGTGGCTCTGCCGGACATGACCGACACCGGTTCTTTTCCAGGTGCGAAACAGGTCGTCGGGTTCAATCTTTCCGATAGGACCGTCCCTTTCGAGCACAAGGATGTCGCGTCCCGTTGGCTGAAGCATCAGCGCAGTACAAAGTCCGCCGATCCCCGCGCCGATTACAATGACTTTTTCGGTCATGTCTGCTTCACTTTCCGGTGTCCACGCTTTTCAGGAACGCCAATATCTGGGCATTGACCTCGTCGGGGGCTTCTTGTTGCGTCCAGTGCCCGATGCCTTCGATCATATGATTGATGCGAAGATCCTTCACGAAGTGCGGCATCATCTTGATGGCCTCGGCCGCCATCATCACCACCCCGTCATTCGTGCCGGCCACGAACATGGCGGGTTGGTGGATCTCTGTCGGCGCACCGTCGGTCATTTCCCATGTCAGGTCATGATTGCGGTAGTAGTTGATTGGACCACGCATAGTGGAGTTGGCAAACTCATTTGTGTAGAAATCAAGATCCGCTTCAGTCAGCCATAGGGGCAGTGTTTTCGGGTCAGGCAGGCCGGACAGCAGATCGTCATCTTCCGCTTTCTGTGGAAGTGCGGTCAGGTCCGTTTCCCCACCAGCCATGCAAAGGAACTTGCGGAGGCTGGTCTTCAGGTCTGCTTCGAATTCCGCTTCAGCGACACCGGGTTCCTGGAAATAAAGCTGATAGAAGAACTGGCCTTTGAACATCTCCCGCATCAAAGGCATCGGCTGTACGGGAGAGCGTGGCATGAATGGCACCGATAGTCCGCCAACGGCGCGTACTTTGTCGGGGTGAAACAGAGCAGTCGCCCAGGCAGTCGGAGCACCCCAGTCATGACCGATCACGATGGCCTCATCATATCCGAGCGCGGGGATGAGGCCGATGATGTCATTTACTACCTCAACCTGATTATAGGCGGTAATCTCTTCAGGCTTGTCGCTTTTGCCATAACCCCGCATGTCCGGAGCGACGACGTGATACCCAGCGGTTGCAAGGGGTTCGAATTGGTGGCGCCAGGAATACCAGGACTCGGGAAACCCGTGCAGAAGCAGGACAAGAGGGCCTTCACCTGCTTCTGCAATATTCAGATTTATGCCGTTCGTCCCAACGCGCCTTCGCGTGACGCCGGGCCGGCTCATGCTGCCTCCATCGGATGTGTGTCAACCTGAGCACCGGGAAGGATAGCACCACGGGTGTCCTGATAACCATCGTCCGCAGACCAGGCGATGCCTCCGCCGACGATGACCGTGTCTACTCCGTGGGATTCGCGGACATAGCGGCTGCCGTCGCCTGGCACGTCCTGAACGTAGATCTCTTCTCCCCGGTCGATTGCGTCCGGATCGAAAATGACAATGTCAGCAACGTAGCCCGTTTGAAGCACGCCGCGGTCCGGAATGCCCCAGATGGCTGCCGTATCGTGGGTAACTTTCTTGACTGCCTCTTCGATGCTCATCGCCTTCAGATCACGAACGAAATGACCGAAAAGGTAACCCGTATCGCCATAGGTCGAGAATGAGAGGATGTGCGCCCCTCCATCGCTCGCGCCAATGTGGACGCGAGGATGTTTCAGCATGCTGGAGACTTTGTCGTCCGAATTGTGCCCCATGCTTGCGGCGATGAAATGCGCATCGAGATCTTCCTCAAGTGATAGGTCGATCATCGCGTCAATTGGAGTCGTTCCCCGCATTTCGGCGATTTCGGCCAGTGTCTTGCCGACATATTTCTGGTTGTCTGCCGTGTTTACGTGACGGAGCCGCAGAAGCGGCCACATATTGCCCTGCTGCGCAGCTTCGGTGACCAGCTTCTTGCGAGTTTCCGCGTCACGGAATGCCGCCATGATCTGATCGTGCGTACCAAAGCGCATGACCCCATACCAGCTCGGCAGGCGGATGAAGAGCAGACTTGGCACAGCGAAGCAGAAGCTGATGTCGATCGGTCGCGTCTGTACCTGCGGCCAGACGCGCGCACCGCGCGCGAACTGTTCGTCCACCCGGCGGATGACCTTGTCGACGGCATCCATATTGTCGGCGTTCACAAAGAGGGGCGAGAAGGTCGTCGGAATGCCATACTTCAGGGAAAGCTCTGCCAGCTGGTCCAGTCGCGCGATCGTCAGGTCCGGATCGTAGAATTCCGGAACGATCTGGAGCACGCGGCCATACTCTCCGAGAACGCTGGCCAATGCATCAACTTCACCGGCATCGGCATGGCGGCTCGGGACCGGCTGCAATTTTTCGTCCATGTCAACATAACTGGTCGACAGTCCGATGGCGCCGGCGTCCAGGCATTCACGCAGGACAGACTGCATGTCGGCAATTTCTGCGTCGGTTGCCGTGCGCTCCATCGCTGCGTCACCCATCACCCACAGGCGCAGGACGCTGTGTCCGACCAGGGGGGCAACGTTGATGGCAAGCCCCTTGCGAATACGTGTGATGTATTCGGAAAAGGTTTCCCAGTCCCAGACGACGCCCTCTTCAAAGGCTTTGAGCGGCATCTCTTCGATCTGGTTGAACATGCCGACCAGTTTCATCCGATGTTCGGCCTTGAGCGGTGCGAGGGACAGTGAGCAATTCCCCGGTACGATGGTTGTCACGCCATGAGAAAGTGCAGGCTTCGCAAAGCCATCCCACAATAGCTGGGCATCAAAATGCGTGTGCGGATCGATGAATCCCGGGGCCACGATCCGTCCATCGGCGTCAATTTCCTTTGCTGCTGCGTTCGAGATACGGCCGATCTTTTCGATCTTGCTCCCGCGCACAGCAATATCGGCCTTGTAGGCTGGTAGCCCGGACCCATCGACGACCGTACCGTTCCTGATGATCAGGTCATACATGTCAACTATCTCCCATTTATTCGTTTGTTGTGTTGTCTGCGTATCGTTCTGAAGAGGCGATGAGGGCATCACGCACGAGCACCCAGTCGGCTCCGATGAGATCATCCGGTCTCTCGGCCTGGCAGCTCGAGAGCAGGGCGCGAGCGGCGAACTCGTCGAGCGTCACCTGCGTCCGGCCGCCATTGGCGTATTCCAGTGTCACCAGAAGTTCCGCTTCACCATCATGGGCAGCGGCAATGTGCACTTCCCGGATCTTGGCGGTGTTCATGCATCGCTCATGGGTGGTTCGACGAAGATGACATCGCTCGGCAAGATGGGGTTGCCCGACTTGGGGCCGCCAACCGCGCCCGATGAGCGCATGAAAACATGCAGGTTCCAGCTTTGCAGGCTGGACACGCCCTCTTCAGTCTTCATGTCCGAAAGTTCGCGACTGGCAATACTTTGCCATGTGTCGCCGGCAGCCGGCAAAATGGACTTGCGGACTCTTGAAAGCTGACTGGTTGGCATGTCGTTGTCTCCCTTTTCGATAAAACTAGAACATGTTCCAATATTTTCAGCAAGCGCCGGATAAGCCCCGATAGGTGTGACGTCGGGGTAGCTCAGATCTCGGTCCGGATATCGGTCAGAGCATTCTGAGAGAGGCGGTCGTTCAATGTTTGTGTTCAGAACGAAAATGGCCATGCCATTCCCTCGAGAATTGGCATGGCCACAATAAGATTATGAGGCAGCGGACAGCTGCTTATGGGAGCTTAGACTTCTGCCGCCATGTGGGCGGCTTGGTTGATAGCCCGCTTCGCATCGAGTTCCGCGGCCTCGAAAGCGCCTCCGACAAGTGCTATATTGTCCGTTGCGCCTTCGAACTCGCTGTACACATCTCGCAGAGGCTCCTGTCCGGCGCACAGGATGATTGTGTCGACTTCCAGTGTCTTGGGTTGTCCGTCGATCAGGCAGTGCAGGCCTTTGTCGTCGATCCGTTCATATGTGACTCCCGGTATCATCTGAACGCCCTTGCGATTGAGCGTCAGGCGGTGTGTCCAACCAGTTGTCTTGCCAAGTCCTCGGCCAACAGCCGTGTTCTTGCGCTGCAGCAGCCAGACTTCCCGCGGAGATTCTTCGACGATCGGCTCAACGCCGGTCACGCCGCCTCGCGGGTGGTTCTTGAAGTCGATGCCCCATTCTTTCGCAAACTTTTCGATGTCGAGCGCCGATGATTTGCCAACATGCGTGATGAGCTCGGCGACGTCGAAGCCGATACCGCCAGCGCCGATAATCGCAACGCGCTTTCCGATAGGCTTGTTGCCCATGATCGCGTCGATGTAGCCGATAACACTTGGGTGATCGATGCCTTCAATCGCTGGCGTTCTCGGGCTGATGCCGGTTGCGAAGATGATTTCGTCATAGCCGCCCGACTTGAGGAAGTTGGAATCGACACGCTTCCCAAGTTTCACATTGACGCCGGTCACTTCGAGCTGCCGCTTGAAGTACCGTAGCGTTTCGTAAAACTCCTCTTTACCCGGAATGCTTTTCGCAAGATTGAATTGGCCGCCGATTTCGGTGGATTGGTCAAACAGGTCGACTTCGTGTCCGCGTTCCGCTGCAATTGTAGAATAGGCGAGACCCGCTGGGCCTGCGCCGACAACGGCAATGCGCTTCGGTGCATTGGTGGGTTTGTACTCCAGTTGGGTCTCGTGACATGCGCGGGGATTGACCAGACAGCTGACTTCCTGGTTTCCGCCAAACGTGTGATCCAGGCACGCCTGGTTGCAGGCGATGCAGGTATTGATCTCGTCTTCCCGTCCTTCAGCCGCCTTCTTCATGAATTGGGAGTCGGCGAGCATCGGGCGAGCCATGGAGACCAGATCGGCATCCCCGCGTTCCAGAACAGCCTCTGCAACATCCGGCATATTGATACGATTGCTCGTAATGACTGGAACGTTGACCGCTTTTTTAAGGCGCCCCGTCACGCTGGTGAATGCTGCGCGGGGAACCATCGTGGCAATGGTTGGGACAGCTGACTCATGCCAGGTAAAATGCGTGGAGATGATGGAAACTCCCGCTTTTTCCAGTTCGTGGGCGAGTTCCACGATCTCTTCCCACGACATACCACCTTGCAGCATGTCCATGGCAGCTATGCGGAAGATGATAATGAAGTCTTCGCCAACGGCCGCTCGGGCCCGGCGCACCACTTCCAGCGGAAAGCGCATGCGGTTTTCGAATGAACCGCCCCAGCGATCCGTGCGAAGGTTGGTTTTCTGGACCAGGAAGGTCGACAGCAGGTATCCGGCGGATCCGATGATTTCAACGCCGTCATAGCCGGCGTCCTTCGCGCACTTGGCGCAGTTGGCGAAATCGGAGAGCTGCTTTTCTATGCCTTCTTCGTCAAGTTCGTTGGGAACGAAGCGCGCGATCCTTGACCTAACGGGTGAGGGGGCGACGCATTTGTCGTGCGGCGCGAGTGGACCGGAATGCAGGATCTGCATACATATCCGCGCGTCTGGCGCGGCCTCATGAACGGCATCCGTAATGACCCGGTGCCGGGCGACTTCCTCGGCGTTTGTGAGTTTCGCGCCCAGTCCACCTTCTTCGTTCGGGGAAATTCCGCCTGTAATGATCAGGCCGATCCCACCGCGTGCCCGTTCTGCGAAAAACTCAGCCATGCGGATGTGACCATCCTCCTGTTCCTCAAGACCGGTATGCATCGATCCCATGATCGCACGGTTCTTGATTGTCGTTTTTCCGACCTGAAGCGGAGAAAAGAGGTGGGGATACTTGGTTGTCGCAATGGTCATCGGGATCTTCGTGGCTCTTTGGCGCTTCTCGCGAATGCGGGCATTTGTCGTTTCGTTTCCGAGGGTGAAGTTACGGGGTGTCTGGTTGGTTCCACAAGCTTTTTTCCGCGTACTTGGGACCAAATATGGGGTGACTTTTGCTTGCCCTTGGGGAATGCTGGTTTGTTGGTTTCCAGCGCGAGATCGTAGGCCTACGGAGCGTCATTCCGCAACGAAAGGCCTTGCGCTGAAGTGCTTCTCCACCTCAGAGTCTGCAGGAGGAAACACGGAGGCCAGACACCATGAAGTCAGATTATCAGGCGCTCATTCTGGAGCAGAAAGACCAGGTCCTTAATATCAAGATGAACCGGCCTGATCGGCTGAATGCCTTGAACCCTCAAATGGTGTCGGAGCTGCGAGAGGTTTTTCAATCCCTCTATTTCGACCGGTCCGTTCGCGTCGTCGTGCTGGAAGGCGCTGGCCGGGCGTTCTGTGCAGGTCTGGATCTCAAGGACTCTTCCGAGAATCGCGGGAGACGCAGCGTCGAGCAGGGCCTCGACAATCAACGCTCCATTGCCGAGATCTACGTCGCAATGCGCCGATGTCCGCAGCCGATTGTCAGCCTTGTTCAGGGCGCTGCGAGCGGCGGCGGATTCGCGCTGGCGCTGGCGTCCGATATCCGGATCCTGTCAGAAGATGCGCGCATGAATGCGGCCTTCATCCGGATTGGCCTCTCTTCCTGCGACATGGGCGTGTCGTACTTCCTGCCGCGTATGGTCGGGATGTCGCTGGCAAGCGAGTACATGCTGACCGGGCGTTTCATTTCGGCGCAGCGCGCAATGGATATTGGTCTGGCTAACCGGGTCGTTCACGGCAGTGAGATGCGTAAAGAAGCGGACGGCTTTGTGGAAGACATGCTTCACGCAACACCGCTCGGACTGCGTCTCACTAAAGACGGTCTGAATATTGCGGTCGATGTGGCAGGTCTTGAAGCTGCAATGGCCATTGAAGATCGTAATCAGATCCTGACCGCCAACGATCCCAATTTCGCGGAAGGCATTGCGGCGTTCTTCGAAAAGCGGAAGCCAAACTACTCCTGATAGGGAGCACCGGGAATAGAAAGAGGATGCCTTGGCGGCATGGCTTGACCTGCGCCGGGTGGACTTGGACACTCCGGATATTCGTAAAACCGGGAGGGTAAATTGAACCTCGACTTCTCCGACGAGCAGAAGCAATTGCGCGATCAGGTGCGCCGCTTCCTGAGCGAAAAATGTCCACCTGAAGCCGTTCGGGCTATTCTTGAGGGTGATGAGCGTTACGATAAATCGCTCTACGCCGGACTTGCCGAGATGGGTCTGCTCGGCGCTGCCATTCCCGAGGAGTATGGCGGCGTTGGTCTGGGCCATCTTGAACTGTGCGTCGTCGCGGAAGAACTTGGCCGGGTACTCGCCCCCGTGCCGGTATCATCTTCAATCTATCTCGCGGCAGAGTTTCTTCTGCTGGCAGGTTCCGAGAACCAGAAGTCAGAATGGCTGCCAAAACTGGCGTCTGGTGAAGCTGTCGGGACTTTCGCCCTGGTCGAAGGCCAGGGACGCGTTCGACCAGACAAGATTGCTGCGAGTGTAAAAGGCGGAAAACTCTCCGGCGCCAAAATGCCGGTTGCCGATGGGTTTGACGCGGACTTCGCTATTGTTGCCGCACGAGATGAGGCAGGTGGCATTTCACTGTATCTTGCCTCTCTTGCAGGTGACGGCGTTACGCGTGAGGTGCTCGAGACAATTGACCCGACCCGTGGCCAGGCACGCATCACATTCGAAAACGTGTCTGTTGAGCCGTTGGGTGCGACGGGTGATGGCTGGTACATCGCGACGCAAGTGATCGATCGTGCTGCGGTCCTGATGGCGTTCGAGCAATTGGGCGGCGCTGACCGGGCTCTGGAAATGGCGCGCGATTATGCGCTGGAGCGTATGGCTTTCGGACGCCCGATCGGCTCTTTCCAGGCGATCAAGCACATGCTGGCGGACATGTATGTGTCTGCCACGCTGGCGCGTTCCAACTGCTACTATGGTGCCTGGGCGCTCGGCTCGAGCCCGGCGGAGCTGCCTGTCGCGGCAGCCACGGCGCGGGTCTCGGCAACAACGGCTTTCCAGCATTGCTCCAAGAATAACATTCAGGTGCATGGCGGCATGGGCTTCACCTGGGCGTTTGATTGCCACCTCTTTTACCGGCGGTCCAATGGTCTGGCGCTGGCCCTCGGATCGCTCTCCACGTGGGAAAGCGAACTGATTGAGCGCATGAGCGCTGGCAACGCCGAAACAGCAGCTTAAGGAAAGGGCAGGGACATGGATTTCGAAGACACACCCGAAGAAGCAGCTTTCCGAAAGGAAGTACGGGCCTGGATCGACGCCAATGCGCCGAAGCATCTGGAAGCTGAACTGCGCCGCGCCAATTTTGGTTCCAGCGGCGTGGTCAGCGAAGACCCGATTGCCGCTGGCAAGGCCTGGCAGAAGAAAAAAGCCGAAGCAGGCTGGGCCTGTCTCCACTGGCCGAAGGAATATGGCGGTGCTGCCCGCACACCGATTGAGCGTGTGATCTGGGGACAGGAAGAAGGGCCTTACGCTGCCCTGTCGGGGCCGTTCACCATCGGTCACGGCATGTGTGGGCCGACGGTCATGGCCTGGGCGACGGAAGAGCAGAAGCGCGAGCGCCTGCCGCCACTCGCCAGCGGCGAGGAGATCTGGTGCCAGCTCTTCTCGGAGCCGGCCGGCGGTTCTGATCTGGCGGGCCTTCGTACCCGTGCGGTGAAAGCCGATGACGGATCGGGTGACTGGATCATCAATGGTCAGAAAATCTGGACCAGTGGGGCACAGAATTCTGACTGGGGGCTTCTGATTACCCGGACAGATCCGGACGTGCCGAAGCACAAAGGTCTGACGATGTTCTTCCTGTCGATGAGGACGCCGGGCGTTGAGGTCGTGCCGATCAAACAGGCAAATGGTGCCTCCGGTTTCAATGAGGTCTATTTCACAGATGTTCGCATTCCAGACACGCAGCGCCTCGGCGCTGTGGGGCAGGGATGGGAAGTTTCGTTGACCACACTGATGAACGAGCGCCTATCCATCGGTTCCGGCATGTCTGCTGGCTTCCCGGAACTGTTCCGGTTCTGCATGGAGGCGGAAGTGGATGGACGCCCGGCGGTTGAGGATTCATCCGTTCGGTCGAAACTCGCTCAATTCGCTGTGCGTCAGAGTGGTCTTAAATATACCGGCATGCGTGCCATCACGGCGCTGTCGAAAGGCGAGACGCCAGGACCGGAGAACTCGATCGGCAAGCTAGTTGCGGGTGCGACGATGCAGGACCTTTCGATCTATGCGCTGGATCTTCAGGGACAGGCAGGCGTTCTATGGGATGAGAGTAGTCCTCAGAATGGACGCTTCCAATCCATGCTTATGCGATCGCCCGCGACCCGTATCGAGGGCGGATCAGACGAAATCCTGCGCAACATTATCGGGGAACGTGTGCTCGGCCTGCCCGGTGACATTCGCGTCGACAAAAATGTTCCGTTCAAGGAAATACCGACAAGTGGGAAACGTAAGTAATGGAATATCCTCTTCCAAACGCTTCGACGGATCTGTCAGGGCAAACTGCGCTTGTGACTGGCGCATCGTCCGGGCTTGGTCTTCGTTTTGCCAAGGTCCTTGCGAAGTGCGGGGCCAAGGTCGCGCTGGCTGCCAGGCGTCTCGACCGTCTGGAGGCGCTGGCTGACGAAATACGGAAAGATGGTGGAGACGCCGTCGCCATCGAGATGGACGCGACCGATGCGGATCAGATGATCGCAAGCGTCGCGAAGGCTGAGGCCGAACTCGGGCTCGTAACAATACTTGTCAACAATGCCGGCATTCCGGATGCACAGCGTGCGCACAAGATGGAAATCGATCTGATCGATCGTGTGCTCGATATCAACGTGCGTGCCCCATTCGTCCTTAGCTGCGAAGTCGCCCGGCGATTGATGGCTGCGGGACATCCGGGACGTATCGTCAATATCGCGTCTTCTGCAGCTTATAGCTATCGCGGGGAAGGTGCAGCGCTTTATTCCGTGTCGAAAGCAGCTGTTGTCCGGATAACGGAGACGCTTTCGGTCGAATGGGCGCGCAACAACATCAACGTCAATGCGATTGCACCGGGCGCCTTTGAATCAGAAATGATGGATGGAATGTTGAGCCGGATGGGCGATATCGCCCAGCATTTTCCGCGTAAGCGGATCGGCAACCCTGCCCAACTCGACTCGACATTGCTCTATCTTGTGAGCCCGGCGTCAGATGCTGTGACTGGTACGTGCATTCGCGTCGATGACGGACAAGGCGCCCGGTAATCGGCGCCTTTTAGGGCTGGCAAGACAAAACACTTTCCAAAGCCTATCACTTTGGAAAGTGTTCCATGAAAGCGATCACAAGTGCGGCGGAGTTCCTGGCTGCGAGATGCTCGAATGCCCGGATCTCATTTTGCGTGGCTGTTCCGCCACCGGCAAGGTCCGAGACGCTGCGAAACGCGATAAACGGGACATCATTTGAATAGGCGACCATCGCGATGGCAGCGGTCTCCATTTCTATGACCTGTGCGTCAAAAGTTTCATGGAGATAATTCCGGTAATCGGCATTATCCATGAATACAGAGCCAGAAACACCGGACCCACCAAAGTGGAAGCTGGGTTCGGTGGGTAAACAAAGATTGTCTGTGTCACAACGTTTGAGCTCCGCTTTTGCCGAGGCTGTACTGGCAATCGCAAGCAGATCGGAATTTACTTCAAACCAGAGTCTGGGGGCGGGCGTGGGGTCGTTGGTGGTTGTGACCCGAACACCGCGTGTTCCGATGAAGCCGTAGGGCGGAACTAAAGGGCGGACCCCCGGAAAAGGCGCGGTAAAAACACCGGGCACCGTTTCCCGTAAATAAGTGGTTTCATCATACTTTGCCCATCGCGCGGGAACGATGACATCGCCAATCGACAGGCTCGGGTCCGCGCCTCCAGCAACACCGCTGACCACGATATCCGTGATATTGAAATCATCGAGAAGTCTCTGGGTGTTCATCGTCGCGTTGACGACGCTGACGCCGGTCATGAACAGCACCACTGGCTGGCCGCCCAACTCGCCGGTCCAATATGAGACGCCGTGAATTTGGTATTCTTCCGCACCCTCGAGGGAAGGAAGGAGGACGGAGAATTCGGGGGCATATGCCGTGGCGACCGCAATTCTGGGCCGTTCATCGAATAGGCACGCGCCGTATGCTGCTTCGTCAGTGCACGGCTGGAAGGCTGTTCCTGGTGGAGGCATTGTGCAGGCGCTGGAAAATGCCGCCATCATACACAGCAACAGAGGCGTCAGCGCGCGAAGAAGTATCCGTTGCATGCTATGCGGCCGCCTTTCCGGTCAGACTGAATCCAGGAACACAAACTTCATCAGGAAAGCCGCAGCGAGTACGAGTGCTCCCGGGCCGACTTCTTTCCATTTGCCTGCGCCGACTTTCAGTAGAACATAAGCAATGATGCCCAATCCGATGCCGTTCGCGATGGAATAGGTGAGGGGCATCGCGACGGCGGTGATGACTGCGGGCATGAACGAGGTCGGTTCCTGCCAGTCCACATGGGTAAGACCTCCAACCATCAGGCACCCCACATAAACCAGGGCTGGCATGGTCGCGTAAGGTTGGATTGCCGCTGCTAGGGGCGCAAAGAACAAGGCAAGGCAGAAAAGTCCCGCCACCGTGAGAGCTGTCAGTCCAGTCCGGCCACCCGCTTTTACGCCAGCGATGCTTTCAATATAGCTGGTAGCGGACGACGTTCCCAGCGCGGCGCCAACAACTGTTGCCGTGCTGTCGGCGACCAGAGCGCGTCGGAGGTTTGTAACGTGTCCTTTCTCGTCCAGCAGACCGGCCCGATGTGCCACAGATACGAGTGTTCCGGCAGTATCGAACATGTCGACAAACAGGAACGAGATCACAACGACGGCAATTCCGATTTCCAGTGCCTGGGACCAGTCCATGGCAAACAGAGTCGGCTCAATCGAAGGCGGTATCGATAACAGTCCTGGTGGCGGCGAAGCTCCAACAATGACACCGATCAAGGTTGTTGTGAGGATGCCAATCAAGATTCCGCCAGGCACTTTGCGTGCTTCAAGAACGCCGATCAGTATGAAGCAAAAGATCGCCAGCAGGGCGGGCGTCTGAGAGAGGTCACCGAGCCCCACAATCGTGGCCGGATGAGAGACAACGATACCGACACCCGTAAGCCCGATGATGATCAGGAACAGGCCAATGCCTGCGGAGATGGCCATCTTCATCTCCAGCGGAATGGCGTTGATGATCCACTCGCGAATTGGCAGCAGACTTAAAGCAACAAAAATGACACCCGACAGAAAAACCGCTGCAAGCGCCACCTGCCAGGAAAGCCCCATACCAATGACGACACCATAGGTGAAATATGCATTGAGCCCCATACCGGGTGCAATCGCGATGGGGTAGTTGGCGTAGAGCCCCATGATGGCGGAGCCGATGGCCGCAGAAAGGCAAGTCGCGACGAACACCGCCCCTCTGTCCATTCCGGCGTTTGCCAGAATATCCGGGTTCACAAAGATGATGTAGGACATAGCCAGGAAGGTCGTGATGCCAGCGACGATTTCCGTCCGGGCCGTGGTGCCCCGGTTTTCCAGATCAAAAAGCTTGTTGAGCATGAAGGGGCAGCGACTCCGAGCGGTACAATCCGCAGACTTGGCATCCTTGCGGCGGCGTCAAGCCTCATCTCCCGAATACAGGTGCGCTGGGGCAATCTGAGCATTGAATGATCGTCCCGGACCATCCATGCGATATGGAGGGCCGGAGGCGTTCGTCAGGGGGCTGGGACAGGTGGGGTGGAGCAGGAATTGACGGGGAGGCAAAACCGCCCCGCCCCATCCACAGGGAGACCTCAGAACTCCCAGCTCAGTTTTGCTCTCACCCAGCGTGGCTTGCCGTAGTACTCCTCGATCATGCCAATCCAGTCGGAGAGGTCGAAGGTCTGCACGAGATATTCCTCGTTGAACACGTTCTCCACTGAGACGCCGAACTTCCAGTTCGCATCGGCTGGCAGCCAGGTCGCAGAGATGTTGGCGACGGTATAGCCATCTTCCGTCGTTGCCGGCGTTACGTTGAGACCGAAATAGTGTTCGGACTGGTACTGCGCATCCGCTTGCAAGGCGAGGTCGCCAGCGGAACCGACCGGAAATTCATACCGGATGAGGCCGTTGATGTTCCACTCCGGTGAGTTCACCGAAGTCAGAGTCATACCTTCGAAGCCGAGCACGTCCGTCACCGCGATGTCGGCATATCCGATACCCAGTTGAGTTGTCAGACCGTCAATTGGTGCCGCCTGGATTTCAACTTCGGCGCCTTTGTTCTCTGCCTGCGCATTGATGGTGGCACTGCCCAGACTGCCCGGGAAGTTCGTGTAGGCTTGGTAGTTGCCGTAGTCGTAGAAATAAGCGGCACCGTTGATGCGTAGCTTCCCTGGGATCGCATCCCACTTCGCACCAATCTCGTAGGCGTCCAGTTCTTCAGGCTCATAGGAGAGAAGTTCCGGAGACGTCAGCAGTGGATCCTGTGGGTCGTAAGGCGGTTGGCTGAAGCCACCGGATTTAACGCCGCGATTGTAGCTGATATAGGTTAGCAAGTCTTCCGTAGGCTGCCAGTTGGCCTGTAGGCGCCACGACCACATGTCGAAGTCACGCTCAGCCGGATCGAAGGTCGAGTAGGTGTAGACCACGCTTGTGCGCGGATCGAGGCCGCTGGTCGCATTTTCGTCGAAGTGTACGTCTTCCCGGGCAGAGATGAAGTCTCGCTTCTCCTGAATATAGCGAAGGCCACCGATGAAGGTGAAATTCTTCCAGGCATATTCGCCTTGCGCAAAGATCGATGCAGACTTGGTGGAAGATTCCGACGGCGTTCGGTCGCCATTCGCGAGCGTCGGGTCGGTCATCACCGTAGTTTCGTCGATGCCATTGTCAGGATCAGTGTAAAGAAGTGGCGCGATGCCTCCGGTCGAGTCCTTACTCTGTAGATCCATGTAGTAGAGGCCTGCCACGAAATCGACTGGTCCGATTTGCGTTGCTGCGCGCAGTTCTTGTGAGAACTGTTCCGCGTCGTTGGTCTGGAAGTATTCGTAAGCGCGGACAGGCGTTGCGTCCGTGTCCTCGATGTAGTCACGGAAGTTGGTCTGGTAGTCTGTGATCGATGTGATCTTCCAGTCACCGACATCCCAGTTGATCGTGGCGGTGTAGCCTTCGGTATCAGAAATGTTGTGCCCGCGCGTATCATAGTCGCCAGCCCAGACATCATTGTCAGTGTCTTCGTAGTTGCCGAGGAGTTCGTTCAGTACGCCCGGAGTATACTGGCCACCACCATTCACAGCGGAATTGTATTCAAAGAAACCAGTGCGGATTTCCTGACCACCGACCCGGGCATTCAGTAGGATGCTGAGGCTGTCAGTCGGTTCCATAAGAAGCTGGAAGCGGATGCCGTAGTCATCGTTGTTATTGAGCTTTTGCTCCGGGTGTTCGCGGTTGGTGATGTAACCGGTCGAAGTGTGCTGGGCCGCTGAAATACGCGCAAAGATCCAGTCATTGATTGGTATATTGATGCCGCCTTCCATCATCAGGTCGTCATACTCACCGTATGAGACGCTGCCGAAGCCGCCGAATTCTCTTTGCGGTTTGACTGTGGTGTATTGGACCAGACCACCCGTGGCATTCCGGCCGAAAAGTGTGCCCTGGGGACCACGCAGAACCTCCGCCTGGTCGATGTCGAATAGCAGAAAGCCGGTTGCAGACATCTGGCTGATGTAGACTTCGTCGACATAGACAGCGACAGGGCTTTCAACATTCGTTGACAGGTCGTTGTTGGCAACGCCGCGAATGGCAAAGGAGTAGCTGCCCTCGCCGTTTGGCTGCACCGAAACGACACCGGGGGAGAAGGCTGCGATATCCTGAGCGTTGGTGTAGCCCAGCGCTTCCAGCTGGTCGCCATTCAGAGCCGTGATGGCGATACCGACATCCTGTGGATCCTGTTCGCGTTTTTGCGCGGTCACAGTCACCTTCTCGAACATCAGGTTTTCGCCCGCTGGTTCGTCGTCCGCATGCGCAACGGGTGCGAAAGCCAACGACATTGCCAATGACAAACTTGAAGTTCCGAGGAGCAGTTTACCGGCTCGCGGCAGAGATATCCGCTTAAACATACCAATTACTTCATCACGCATGTCTATCTTCCCAATTTTGAACAAAACTTTCCTGTGCCCCTCCGCGATGCGAAGGCGCCTGCTCAGATACTCGCTCCCTTTTTGTTATTGGCTCTTCAGTCTGCCCCAGACTGAGTACCGTCTATTTTCCAGCCTCCGTTGGCTGGACAATGATGTTCATGACCGATCCCGCCGGATCAGGGCCATGGATAATCAGCAACCGGATCACCGGACTCGATTAGTTGGTTCACGACGTCTCGCCGGTATTCGACGATATTGGTGACAGGTGTCTCGCGAAGCTCTGCGAGTTCTTCTACCGTGAACCTTGGTGTGTCAGACGCGTCTTCACCCGCCCACTCGTCAATGACGTAGTTCAGGACATCGGCGAGCTGTTCATTTGACAGCCTCGATCCCACAATACCCGGCACGTGAGCGATATACACTCTACCGTCCGGATTTCGGGCGAGGGGCGCGATGAAACCGGGGAATGGTGGAATGCCGGCTTCTGGCGCTCCCTTGCCATCCACCCGGTGGCATCCCGAACATTTCAGCATATAGAGAGATTTCGGCGACGTCATTTTACGGACGACCTTGTCATGGTCGTCGAGACCGTAGGACGCTTGTGGTTCGGCTGACGTGACCAATGGCATGGTCACGCCCAACAGCGTTGCGATGCTGATGCCGGTAAAGAGCGTCCGAAGGGTCATTATTCGGCAACTCCGACCACGAGAGCGACCGTACAGTGGTAGCCCTTGTTTGCGTTGGACATGCACCAGTTGATGTCGTTGTGGAGGCCCATTGAATATGCCGGCCGTTCGCCTTCACTGCGGAGGCAGAACTGGGCGCCGGAGAACGCCGTCTTGCCGCAGCAATCATAGTATGAAATCAGATAGTCCCGCTTGTCGCCGGGGTTGTGGCATGTGCCAACCCAGGAGACCAGCGAGGCTTCGGCGCCGACCGGGCAGCTTGATTTACTGCCGCCGGCTGTCGTGCAGAGAAAACCGTCCAGCGCGCAGTAGCGCCAGTAGTCGCAGCTCTTATCGTCAAAGGTCCCATCCCCAGCAGCTGGTGTAGCGCCCCAGGCCCGGTCGAATGGCAGGGCCGAAAAGGCCGCACCGCCGACCATTACGCCGCCCATTTTGGCGAGCGCGCTGCGGCGTCCGAACTGCCGGGCGCTGCGCCGGGCGGTGTTTTCAACGAAGCCGCTGAGGGCGTCCTGAATCCGTTCAATGACTTTCAACACTTTTATCTCTCCTGAATTTTCATCGTCTGTTTCAATGCGATCCGTTTTTTAGCTACTTGTGTCCGGGCATTAACCTGCCTCCCGGATCGATTTCAGCTGCTGGAATGAGGCCACGCCCGCATCCAGAGCGTTGAACAGGCTGTCCAGTTGCTCCCTGTTGTTGATCAGGCCTTTCGCCTGCACGATGCCAGCCTGGTCGACGAGGACTGCGAAAGGCAGGCGTTGAACCCGGTAGGCCATGCCAAGGTCAGTCGACAGCACATAAGGAAAACTCGACAGCTTCTGACGATTGATGAAGTCGATATGCTTATCCTGACTGCCGTCGCTGGCGAGGACGACATCGAGCCATGCCTTCTCCGCGGACTGGATACCGGCAAGCGCGGGCAGCAGCTGTTTGCAGACGGGGCAGGTAGGCGACAGAAAGAAGACCAGCATGGCTTTCGCGCCAGATGCGCCGACCCGGACGGTGCCACCCGTCAGGCTCCGCAGCGGGAACACAGGGCTTGCTTCGCCGACCTGAGGGCCGGCCTGATCCATCAGGGCCCCGACTGGAGCCACCCGTTCATAAAGAACACCGATCTGGCGGAGCATGACCCACATCATCAGAGCCATGGCAACAACAATCAGCCAGAGTGCGGCAACCGCGAAACTTAGAATGCTGACCATCACGAAGTACTCCATGTCGTTGCGGGGCCTGGCATGCCCTCATTTATCCGCCGGGCATTTGCCAGCATCGCTTCCGCAGTCATCCAGAGAAGCAGGAGAAGTGTGGCTATCCCAAGCGAAGTTGCATCCATTGCAAGGTTTGGGGTGGTCGGAATGATGAGGCCTGTCGCGGTCGGTACGATAAAGGCAACGAGACCGATGTTCCGTGAGACCAGCGCCCAGCTGATGGGTTCCGGCGCTCCGCCGCATCCGCAATCCACCAGATACTGGCCACGTGCCAGGCTGATTGCCATCACAATCGCGTATCCGGTCAGCAATGTGCCGGCGAGCGCTGCTCCGGTCTGCCGCGTGGAAGGCATGATCAGGAGAATCGCCGCTGCCAGCTCGACCAACGGAACGAAAAATGCCGCATTGCTGAGGGAACCTTCTGGCAATAGCCCATAATCCGCCAGAATGCCCTGGAAGCGATACCGGTCTCCCAGCTTGTGCAGGGCAGCCCGCACGAGCAGCAACGCCAGGAAGAAGGCGAAGGTTGTCTGCATGAGAAGGAGCATGTTTTGCGACATGCCTATTTCACCACCAGATAACCGGCGTCCTGGATCTGAAGCGTATTTGTGTATTTCGCTGCGAACTTGGCTGTCGGGTCGATTTCATAGCGGTAGATCGATCCGCCATGCCCATCGACACCGAACAGAAGGGGGGCTTCTGCATCGTCAGTGACGGCGATATGGGTCATGTACTCCACGTGGGAACGGTAGAGCACCTTCTTTTCTTTCATGTCGATGGCCCAGACTTCCGCGGCGCCATCCTTGTGACTGCCGTCCGTGGCGTCCGGGTGCATCGGGACAAACATGATGCCGTTCGGTTTGTTGTAGGCGAGGACTTCATAGCCGCCGGGTGCCCAGTTTCCCTCGATACCGTCAGTATACGACCATCTGTCGACCACTGTCGCTTTCTTGCCTTTGTCGGAGACAGTCACGAACGTGCCGCCAAAAGTTGAGAAAACGAGGTCGCCATCGATGCGCTGTGAATGAACGAACAGCGGGTCCGTATCGACGTTGAATATCGGGTCGCTGTAGGCTTGGCTCTTCAGCTTGCCTTTGGAATTCAATTCGACTGTCAGCATGGAGCCGTCGCCGCAAAGGCTAGAGAACTTCAGGCCCTTTTCGGCGAGATAGATGCCCCAGCAGCCCGGGTTCGGGATTTCAGAGGCGACTTCGCCGGTCTTCATGTTGACCACAGTGACCGATGTCGCGGGGGTTGCATTATGCACAAGGCCCCATTTCCCGTCTGCGCTGATCGCCATACCCGGTTGCTGGGCCATGGTCTGGGCGAATTGCGGTGGAATTTCGACTTCCTGGGTGGTTTCCAGCGTTTTGACGTCGAATTGCTGGAGGTAGGCTTTGACCGGCCCATAGGTAATGCGTTCAGGGAACGCCGACGCCGTATATCCAACTGCAGCATCTGGGCCGAGGAAGAATTGGGAGGTCATGCCCGTGGCGAAATTGCCTTTATAGCTGAGATCTTCCGCAGACAGAATAGAGATGGCCCCGGCGCCAATCCACGAAGGCGAAACCACGAACACGTTTGGGCCCGGGGCGATCTCTGTTTCAGTGATCAGTTCTTCCGGTTCGATCGGGGCAGGGATGGCGGCCTCTTGAGCGTTTGCCCATGAAGCAGATAGTGACAAGGCGACCAACGATGCGCCGAACCAGTGTTTAGTCATGTGAACTTCCTCGTCAAAGCGTCAAAAAAATGCTCTTGCCCCGGAAGTCGTCCCCATCCCTGATTTTCTGTAGCGCTGAACCTGGCCGGCTCCCGAGCCACTCTTTGTAACACAATTGTTATTTGGATGGATCAGATGCGATCCAGATTTTTTTTGATCAAAATCCTGAGTGTATGGGAAGACGCCCACACATCGCGCAGGATCCTTGTCGCAATGAATGTTTTCGTGCGGATCGGCGTGTGACCGGCTCACTTACACCTAAAAATAGCAGGCAATACCCCGTAAAGTGAGGGGGATTGCCTTACGACCGAACAGTGGCGCTCGCTGATCGTGCAACGAATATCCAGGAAGGCAGGTTGGCACCCTTGTGTGTGCAAAGGGACTGTGCACACACCTTCGCATTTTTCATATCCGGTTCAGGAAATGGCGGGTATTCAAACACAATAGACCGGCGGCCACATAATTCGATCAGCAGGGAAACAGACTGAAATGAACGCTCCTTTCGCAAGCACGAAATTGATTCTGGCTGCAGCAATGGGCGCTTTGTTCATCGGTTCCGCTGGTGCAGACGAGACATCTGAAGGCGAGCTTCTCTTCAAACGCCAATGCGCCGTCTGCCATTCGGTTGTTCCTGGACAGACCCTCATGGGGCCGAGCCTCGCAGGAATTGTCGGTCGTCCGGCAGGGGCGGTGGATGGATTCCGCTATTCGCCAGCCATGAAAGAAGCCGGCTTCGATTGGACCGCCGAAGATATCGACGCCTTTATAGAGTCACCCCGTAAAAAAGTGCACGGTACGAACATGGCATATCCGGGCGAAAGAAAATCCGAACGCCGAGCCGCCATCATTGATTACCTGTCCACGCTTAAAGCGGGCGACTGAACCGGATAGTTGAGTTTAGTTCACGCCGCGGTCCTTGCCTTGCCAATATGGTGCGCGGAGGTCCTTTTTCAGGATCTTCCCGGAGGCATTGCGGGGCAGGGCTTCGATGAACTCCACGCTTTTGGGAGCCTTGAAGGCCGCAATCCGGTCACGTGCGAACTTCAGGATTGAGTCCGGGTCAGGTTGTGCACCAGGCTTCAGGGCAACAACGGCCTTGACGGCTTCGCCCCATTTCTCGTCCGGAACACCGATGATGGCGACCTCCGCGACGTCCGGGTGACCGTAAACGGCGTTCTCAACTTCAGCCGGGTAGATATTCTCGCCGCCCGAGATGATCATGTCTTTCACGCGGTCGTGGATATAGAGATAGCCATCCTCATCCAGGTATCCTGCGTCGCCAGTGTGCAGCCAGCCATCGCCGGCAATCGTGTTGCGGGTTGCCTCATCCAGGTTCCAATAACCCTTCATATTGGCGCGAGACCGGGTGACGACTTCACCGACTGTGTGGGGCGGCAACACATTGCCTTCATCGTCCTCGATCCGGATTTCCACGCCGGGCATTGGAATGCCGGCCGCGCGCATGCGCTGGTTACCTGCCGGATCATGATCTTCGGGCGGCAGGTAGACGATCGTGCCGCAGGTCTCTGTCATGCCGTATTGCTGGCAGAAGCCGCATCCAAACACGTCCATACACTCGCGCAGCAGATCGAGTGGGATCGGGGAGGCGCCATACAGAATGTATTTCAGTCGGGAATAATCGACCTGGCGGGCATTCGGTTGCCGGACGACGATCTGTAGCGCTGCCGGAACCATAAACATTTTCGAGATCCGGTCCTGTTCGATGAAGTCGAGGACTTTGAACGGATCGAATTCGCGCGCGATGACGCCCTTGGCGCCATTGAAAAGGCCAACGATGCCCCAGCCCGTCCCGCCAATGTGCCCGACAGGCATGGCGACGAGGCTGACGTCGTCAGGGCCCCATTGGTTCCAGGGAAGATCCGTATCAGCCGCTTCCCGCCGACCACCGAGCAGGTTGTCGTGGCTCAGCATGGCACCTTTGGGGCGGCCGGTTGTGCCAGAGGTATAGAGTTGAAGCGCGACGGCGTTCGGCGAGATCTCAATTTCCGGATCGTTATCGCCTTGGGCATCGCGCCAGCTGACAAACCCTTCCGGGCCGCCGTCTTCCATAAGGATGACCTTCGGCGGCTTTTCGAGCTCGGTTAGCGCCGTCTGCACCTGTTCGACCACTTCGGGGCCGACAAACAGGAGCGAGCCCTGCCCGTCCTGGATGATGTAGGCCATTTCCGCCGGCGCAAGACGCCAGCCTATCGGCAGGGTGACAGCGCCCATCTTAGCGGCACCGAACAGGAGTTCAAAATAGAGGTCGCTGTTCTTGCCCACATAGGCAACGCGTTCACCGGCCCTTACCCCCGATGCCAGCAAGGCATTTGCGACCTTGTTGGTGTTTTTGTTGAAGGCGGCGTAGGTCGTGTCGCGGCCTTCAAAGCTTAGGGCGATCGCATCCGGACGTTCCTGTGCGTGATAGCGCGCGATGTCGCCCAAAGTCGGCATCTTGTCGAAATCGGCTTTGGTCAGTGCCCGGTCGTTGCTCATGAGATCCTCTGTGAAACTCGCCGGTTCCTCCCGGCAATATTTTTTATGGTGTTGGCGTCATTATATATCTGAATGCTAATCTTCCAAAAAAGAAGCCACGCCCCCGGGTAAACCCGGAGACGCGGCCCGTTTGAGGAAGAACTCAGAACTTGTAGCTGAGGGTTGCCCCGTAAGTGCGGGGACGGCCAGCGAAGCGAAGGATCACGTTCGCGTTCGATGTGATCTGCTGCCAGTAATACTCGTCCGTCAGGTTCTGGCCCCAGATCGAGAACTCCCAGCTGTCGTTCAGCGAATAGATGCCGATCGTTCCGTTCAGGACACCATACGAGTCGATATCATAGAGCGGGTTGGCCGGGTCACCGGCTGTCGAGTCACTTTGCCAGCGGCCGCTGAGTGCGCCCCGCAAGCCCAGTTCGGTCGTGATCGGCTTGTCATAGATCAGCGACAGGCTGGCCGTTGTTTCCGGGCTGTAGAGGAACGGATCACCTTGAATGTTCGTCGGCAGGCCGGCCGCATCAGTCGTGTCGAAGCTGCCGTATTCCGTGTGTAGCAGGGTCAGGCCACCCACAGCGGTCAGTTCTCTCGAAAGCAACCAGGTGAGCTCGGCATCGAGGCCGTAGGCTTCGCCTTCCGGAGCATTCTGAAGGCGAGCGAGCGCCCGGTAGATCGGATCCGGGAAGAATGCATTCACCTGCTTGTCCGTGTAGTCATAATAGAACACGGACGCGTTGGCCTGCATGCGTTGATCGAAGAGGCTGGCCTTCACGCCCAGCTCGTAGGCGAGGAGGTCTTCCTGCGTGGCCGGAGCGTTCTGCTCGGATTTGGACGCCGCGTTGACTGGCGTGGAGGCCGACTTGTAGCCCTGAGATACAGACGCGAAGAACAGGGTGTTCGGAAGCTTGTCTGGGGTCCAATTTGCGACAACCCGCCAGGACACGTTGTCTTCCTTCGTATCAGAAACGACTTCGCCAAAGGAATTGGTGGCCTGATCGTACGTGTTGCAGGAATTTTCCAGCAATGGCGCAGGCGGCGCCTGCAGCCCATACAGAAGCGTGAAGAACACCCGGTTGAACACGTTGACGTTGGGCTGCATTGAGCCGTTCACATCGCCCGAGCAACCGACATAGTCCTGATTGTCTTCGGTGTAGCGAAGGCCGGTCGTCACGGAGAGTTCCGGTGTGATCTCCCAATCCGCATTCGCAAAGATGCTCCAGGTCGTCGATTCAAAATCACCTGTATCGTAATAGGTCTGGAACGACGTCAGGAGGTCAGCCGCAGAGTAAGGCAGTCCTGATTCCGGATCGACGTTCACCAAGCTCACAAGAGGTGCAACCGAAGCCGGAAAGCCGAGCTGGGTTGGATCGACCGTCAGCAGGTAGGCTGCTGTGCTGACGAAATTGGAGTTCGCATTGTCCCGCAGCAGTGTTCGGTTGCCGTCCTTGATTTCGTCCTTGCCGTAATAACCGCCAACCAGCCAGTTGACCTTTCCGGTTTCGCCTTCGAGACGAAGCTCCTGACTGAAGGATTTGATGTCACCGCTGACGTCCTGCAGCAGGATCTGGTAGGGTACACCAGACCAGTCGAGAACCGCTTCCCGCTCAAGCTTGTTGTAGCCGGTCAGCGAGACAAGGCGCATGTCATTGTCGAACGTGTAGCTGACACCGAGCTTCAGCGCGTCGAAGGTCGAATCTTCCTCAGTCGGTCCATCAATCCCTTGGCCAGGTCCGATATCCGCCGAGCGAAGCGCGTAAGGCGCCCAGTCCGCCTGCTCAGCACTATTGAGATTGATATTGGCGAGATAGTCGGCGAGCCCCGGTTCATTGAATGCCGATGTCGCGGTCATGTTCGCCGGATCGGTCGGAGGCGTGAAGGCAAAGCCCTGGCCGGCAATCGTGTCGGACTTGTTGATCCAGCCATTGTAGGAGAGATCGATTTCAAGGTCGTCGGTCGGCTGGATGGCCAGAGCGGCCCGGAAGCCAAGCTTGTCGATCGTGCCGCGGTCTTCGCCCCGTGTGACGGATTCCTGCCAGCCCTTGTCGCTGTTTTCGCTACGTATGGCGAAACGCGCCTGGACGTTTTCCGAAATCGGCAGGTTCACCATGCCTTCTAGGTTCCAGGTGTCATAGTTGCCGACATCTGCAGATACACTGGCCTGGAACTCGTCGACTGGCTTGTTCGTGACCACGTTGATCAGACCAGCTGTGGTGTTCCGGCCAAAGAGCGTACCCTGTGGACCTTTAAGGACCTCGATGCGCTCGATATCGAACATTGGTCCTGAGTTCATGAATGGATAGGGGTAGGCAACTTCGTCGACATACGTACCGACGGTCGAGGTCGCGGAGACGTTGATCGTGTTGAAGCCGATGCCGCGAAGCGTGTAGGTCGGGACGCCCTGGTAGCTTTGGGACACAGAGAAGCTCGGGACGAGGGTCTGGAGATCGTCAACATCGTTGACCCTCAGAATGTCGAGCTGTTCGCCGCCGAAGGCCTGAATAGACATCGGGACGTCATTTGCCGATTCTTCGCGGCGCTGGGCCGTCACGGTGATCGACCCGAGTTTCATGGAATTGTCCTGTTCGGCATCAGCCTCAGGCGCAGCGGTGTCGGCTTCCTGGGCGATTGCCGGCAGGTTGATGGCGATCGCAGTCAGCGAGACGCCCAGACACATGGATTTCAAGATAGTAGTTCGACGATTCACAATTTCCTCCCGATACCCCCTTAAGTGGGAGCTTGGTGGGAAAGTCCCCGGAAACGCCCTGCCGATACAAGCTATCAAGGTTGATAGGGTGACCTAGAGGCGTAGCACCGCCTTGGCCATGATGTTGCGCTGAACCTCGTTGGAGCCGCCGTAGATCGATCCCGCGCGGTTGTTCAGATACTTCGCCGTCGCGACAACAAGCGCCTCGGTGCCGACCGGTTCGAGATTGGAATCGGGATGCCAGGTGGCCGGTTCGTAGACGTTCGAATAAATGCCGGAGGCTTCGACCGCCAGCTCATCGATCCGTTGCATCATTTCTGTCCGCTGGACTTTTAGCATGGAGGCCGCAGGCCCCGGCGGGCGCCCGGCGCTGAGCGAGGCCACGATGCGCTGTTCCGTGACCCGGATTGCGTCGAGCAGGATGGATGCCTGTTCCAGCTTGGCCACAAGGCTCGCCTCGATCAAACCATCCTTGAGTATGGCTTCGCGGAGGCGTTTCAGCCCGGCTTCCAGCCCTGCGGAGGATCCGCCGCTGCGCTCGAATTCCAGAAGGTACTTGGCGACGGTCCAGCCATCGTTTTCTTCGCCGAGCCGATTGACCACCGGAACGCGAACGTCTTCGAAGAAAACCTGATTCAGCTCATGCTCTCCAGCCAGCGAAATGATTGGATCGACAGTGATCCCCGGCGTCTTCATTTCGAGCAGCAGGAAAGTGATGCCTTGCTGAGGCTTTCCGTCGAAACGCGTCCGGGCGAGGCAGAACATCCGGTTGGCGTGATGGGCATGCGTGGTCCAGATCTTCGACCCGTTGAGCACATAGTCATCGCCGTCGCGCTCGGCTTTCAACATGAGGGAGGCAAGGTCAGAGCCTGACTGTGGTTCGGAATAACCCTGGCACCAGTAATCTTCGCCAGCGAGGATACGCGGCAGATAGAAGTTTTTCTGTTCCGGCGTGCCATATCCGATGATGCAGGGGCCCACCATGTTGAGCCCCATCGGTGCCAGTGGCGGGGCACCCGCAATCGCGCTTTCCGATGCAAAGATATAGCGTTGCATCTCCGTCCAGCCGGGACCGCCATACTCCTTTGGCCAGTGCGGTGCGGCCCAGCCCTTTGCATGCAGTTTTTTCTGCCATGGAAGGGTAAATTCGGGTTCAACAAAGACGCTTGTCGCTTTTCGACCGGCTGCCACAAGGGAAGGAGTCAGGTTGTCGCGAAGGAACCCTCGCACTTGCTCGCGGAACGCGATATCTTCCTTAGATAGCTCAAGATTCATGACGCACCTCCCTGCAAGCCGAGAGGCTAGCGACTTCAGGCCCTGTCCATCAAGCTACCAGAACCAATAGGTTATGAATTCCACATCACGCTCCGATACCGGATCCGGCGAAATGACGTCAGACTTGCATGAAATGGCGGTGGAGTTGGTGAGTGCCGGGAAGCGCGCCGGGCTTCCCTATATGGCCGCAGCTGCGGATGTGAGCGACCCGTCTCCCATATCCGACTCCGATGGTCGGCCATATGCGGAAACGCTTTTCAAGTGGTTCGATCCAGATCTGGATTACTGGAATGACAGGACGTTTGCCTTGCGATCCGGATTCATCCACGCATCCCGGATTTGTTCTGAGCCGATGTATTTTGATGGCAAATCCCTGAACAGCTGGCGCCCCAATCGGGCGCTGGAAGTGTTCAACAATAACGCTGAATACGAATTCTTTGGCGTTACCAATGCGATTGTCTGCCCTTGTTACATGCCCTTTGGCGTCATTGGGGCCATTACCTGGGTAACGAACGAGGATATTTCGGGTATCAAGAGCATATTCATGGAGCACGCACCCAGCCTTCACCTGAAGACACTCAAATTTCTGTCAGCTTACCGGGAGATCGTTTCGCACACCAGGCTGACGGAAGTCGTGGACCTGACCCGACGCGAGGTGCAGTGCCTGAAGTGGGCGGCGCTTGGCAAAACGGATAATGAAATCAGCAAGATTGTGGGCGTGTCTGTCCCGACGGTGCGTTTCCATCTCACCAATGCAGGTCGAAAGCTCGGCGTGTCCGGACGGGCCCAAGCCGTCCGTATAGCGACTAATATGGGATATATCGGCCGCGGCGCCCAATAATAACTTGTGGCTTACAAGGCGTGGTTGTCGAGTTCGCCGATGTCCAGAACTGGGGCGGCTTCGATATTTTGCGCATCCAGCAAGCTGGTCACTTGCTCAAGAGAAGCGATGAGCATGGCCTGTTGCCAGTCTGGCAAGGCGTCGAACCGCGACGAAAATGTTTCGTGTAGCGGGTCCGGCGCGTTGGCCAGCGCGGCCTTGCCGGCGTCGAGCAGGCGCAACCAGACGCGGCGTTTGTCTTCATCGCATCTGCGGCGAGAGATGAGGCCACGTGCCTCGAGCTTGTCGATCAGGCTGCTGATGGTCGCGTGTTTCAATTGGGTGGCCTCGGCGAGATAGCCCGCTGAAACTTCGGGATACTCCGTGAGTATACGCAGCACGCTCAGCTGTGACGGGGTCAATCCTGCCGTCCGGGCGAGGCGCTTTGAGGCCATCTCTGTTACGCGCTGTATCCGGCGCAGGGCAATCAGGGCGTCTTCAGATCGTTTGCTCAATATCTTGAACCTAAGCTGGCGCGAGGTCTGGCCCCAACGCGGACTTCAGAGGTTGAAGATGTGCCTCATAAGGGCGCCATTGTTCAAGCCCGCCTTTGTTAATCGGGCGCCTGACCTGTTCGGAACTCGCCGTCCGGACCGCTCTTTCCGTCTGGTGGAAGTTCACGCAGCGCTCATCGAAAGGCAGGCCGCAATAATCCAGCAAGCGGCGGACTTGTCCTTCGAGGTCATCCAGGACGTCTTCATGCTGTACGCGCAGGATGCGCCCCGGCGGAAGCACAGCGTCCCAGTGGTCCATAAGGTCGACATAGGCCCGGTAATATTCACCGATATCTTCCAGGCTGTAGGTGAATTCCTGCCCTTCGGCGAAGAGTTGCTTGAAGCCGGACCAGCAGCAGTCCATCGGATTGCGCCGCGCATCAATGATCTTCGCGTTGGGCAGGATCAGGTGGATCAGCCCGATATGCCTGAAATTGTTCGGCATCTTGTCGGTGAAGTAAGCGGCGTCTTGTCGGTGGATCCGGGTGTTTTCGATGTATTCCTCACCCAGGGCGCTCAGCTCCTCGACGGTCATGTCATGGAGGATACGGGGGTAACGGTCCCGGTCGGTTATCTGGCTGCGGCCGCGCAGACGGTGGGCCAGAGAGAGAATGTTGGGCAATTCCAGCGTGCCGTCGACTTCCGGGTGAGACGCGAGGATCTGTTCGATCAGTGTCGAACCCGCGCGGGGCAGGCCGACGATGAAGATCGGATCCGGGGCGGGGCAGCCCTTTCCGCCCTGGTTTTCGAACAAGGCGGCCGAGCAGTGCGTTTTCTGCGCATTGAGCTCGGCCTGCATCTGTTCGGTCGTGTAGCGGATCGTCTGGTGTTTCAGTGCATTGCCGCTGGCATAAGCGGCAAAAGCGGCATCATAGTTCTTCTGATCCTCCCGCGCCTTGCCGAGGGCAAAAGCGATGTGGATACGCGACATGTGATCAAGGTCAGGCGAAGCGGCCTGCGCTTCCATGGCGGAGAGCTGGTCGTTGGTGAAATGATAGGTCTTCAGGTTGGCGAGCCCGTACCACGCATCACCGTGGCCGGGGGCGACTTCGGTTGCGCGCCGATAAGATGCGATGGCGTCGTCCGTGCGTCCATAGGTCTTCAGGGCATGACCGCGCGACACAAGCGTCGCGGGATCATCCGGCAGGACCTTCAAGACACGGTCGAAATACGCCAGCGCTGTTTCATAGTCCCCAGCCTGCATGCTCTCGATGGCGTAGTGGGATTGAAAGACCGGATTGTCCGGATCGCGGGACATCAGGAAATTGGCCTGTTCCAGCGCAGCAGCGAATTTCTGCCGTTTGCGCAATACCTGGATGTAATCAAGTCGGAGCTGAATGTTTTCCGGATCCAGCTCGACCGCGCTCTCCAGAAGAAAATCGGCATCCTCCTGAACCCCGAGGCGTGAGCCGATGTCGGCGAGCAGGCGCATGCCTTCAACATGCGTGGGATTGCGCTGCAGGAAGGCACGCGCGATTTCCTCTGCCCGGAAGATACGGCCTTCATGGATGTGGTCGGTCACCGCCAGCAGTTCGCGTGGCAGGGACTGAAGCCGTTGTGCCTGGGCGAGCGCATTGTTGGCTGCGCCGGAATTGCCAGCCGCAGCGTGCAGTTCCGCCATGGCCTTCCAGCTGGCAATGAGGGACGGGTTGTAACGTGTGGCGCGCTCGAACGCTGTCAGCGCGCCGGCATTGTCCCCCAGTTTGCGCCGGAGATGACCTTCTTCCTGCCAGGCGCGGCCGTAATCCGGTGCAGCTGTTTTCAGTTCGGCGAGGCGGGCGAAGGCGTCGTCATGCCGGTTTTCATAACGTGCGCAGACCGCAGCCATATAGAGGGCGTCCCGGTGCTGTGGCTGCTGCGCCAGAACATCTGCGGCAATCTTCGATGCGGTCCGGAAGTCGCCGGACTGGATCGATATTTGCGCCTGCTGCAGGGCAGCATCTGGTGTGGCCACTTCTGTCATCGCGTCTGGGTATTCCTCAATAAGAAAACAGCGCCCTGAACCTGTCAGGGCGCTGCTTCAGGTTCAAGTCTCGGGCTGTCCTAGTAGTCGTAGGAGAACCGGAAGCCGATCGTCCGCGGCCGCATCGGTGTAATGCGCTCGCGGTCGTAGACGAAGCTGCCACTGAGAGCCGCATATTCGTTCGTCAGATTGGACGCGAACAATTCGGCGGTCCAGTTGTCACCTGTGACGCCAGCTGTCGCGCCGAGCGTGGTGTAACCGTCAAGTTTCATCTTGTTGATCTCGATCACGTCAGTGAAGGAGTCATCCGAGATCACGACTTGCGGCATAACGTGCGCGCGCAGGTTCTGACCCGCGATCTGCTGTTCCAGATCCCACTCATAACGGACACGAAGGTTGCCCTGGTAGGACGGCGCGAAGGCTAGGTCGGATCCTTTGACCACATCATTGGTCGGAACCAGAACTTCCGTGATTTCCGTATCCAGGAAAGAGAAGGCACCTGCAACGGTCAGGCCGTCAATGGATGCCGGGGCCCAGGTGAAGTCACCTTCAATGCCCTGGATCTCGGCGTTCGCCGCGTTGTCGGAGAAGAACAGGTTCACGATCGACGGATCGAAGATCGTGGTCTGCAGGCCGTCGACTTCGACAAAGAATGCCGACCCATTGAAGCGCAGCGAGTTGTCGAAGAGCTCTGTTTTCCAGCCGATTTCATAGTTCTTCACTTCATCGGTATCGACGGCGTAAGGCACGACGTATCCGCCGGGCCCTGCAGTGCCGCCCGGACGGTTCAGCAGACCAGCCCGGAAGCCTTCCGAATAGGTGGCGTAGAACAGCAGGTCTGCGGTCGGGGTCCATTCACCCGTAACCTTGTAGATGAAGCCATCCGTTGCCGCCTTGTCGGGCGCACCTGTCGGGCCATTCGGGCCGTAGATGTAGGAAATGTTGGTACCGAAGACCTGTTGGTCGCTCTCGGTGTAGAGGTTGTAGAAGGACGAGTTGGCGCTGCCTTCCAGATCGACTTCCACATCATAGTAACGGGCACCGAGGGTCAGCGAGAACTGGTCGGTGATATCGAAGCTGGATTCCCCGAAGATACCGAACTGTTTGTCAGTCCGCTTTACGTCGTTGCGAAAGATCACGCCTTCCGGGAATGGGCCCGGCTGGCTGTAGTAGCCAGGTGCGGCGCTACCGATGGCGCCGGTGACGTCCGTGTTGGTCAGTGGGTAGTTCGGGGCAAAGCCGATCGTACCATCCGTGTAGGCAACCTGGGTCGACCCCGGGTAGACAAAGTCGTTGCGCTCAGCCAGTTCAAGGTCGCTGAAGAAACCGCCGAACGTGGCGCGCCAGCGATACTGTTCCGGCGTGTTGAAGCGAAGTTCGTGGGTCTGTACCTTGGTTTCGCTGTGCGACGTCACATAAAGGTCTGGAGCGTAGCAGGTGCCCGTCGGGGCGCCGGCCGGATAGGTGACCGAGTAGTCGCAGATATAGTAGGGCAGGTACTGGCCGACGAAGAGGTAGTCGGAATAATCGACGATCTGATCCGTCGTACGTTCCGTATACGCACCGGTGTAGAGAGCTTCCAGCGCACCAAGGCGGCCGTTCACCGTCCAGGCGGTATTGTGGAACTTGTCCTCGGTGCTTTCCGGGGTGAAGCGGACGATATCGTAATCGTCCAGTTCCGGATCGGCTGAGAACACGCCTTCTGCATCGATCTGCTGCTGCGAATGCTGGAGCAGGATGTCCCAGTCTTCGTTGATCTCGTAGAGGCCGCTCAGGCGGAAGCCCTGATAAGTCACGTCGTTGATGTCGTTTTCAGCAATCGTGCCATTGTTGGCAGGGATGAAGGTCACGCCGGACAGGTCAGCACCGGCCTGGAAGCCTTCACGCTGCGCGCTCACCGGAACACCGTTTGCCCTGACCGTGCCAGCCGGACGGAAGCGGCCGGATTCTTCTGCCGTCAGGACGCCACCGACATTGTCGATGTAGCCGCCTTGCGTATCGGAGTAAACGACGCCGCGAATCGCCAGCTTGTCATTGACCGGGAGGTTGATCATCGCTTCAACGCTGTTGCTCATCTCACCGCCGTCGGTGAAAGAGGTCGACGCGTTGAAGCCGGCATCGAAGCCGTTCAGCGACGGCTTGTTGGTGATCATGCGAACGGTACCAGCCTGCGAGCTTGCGCCAAAGAGCGTGCCCTGCGGACCGGAAAGAACTTCCACGCGCTCAATGTCGGCAGCGTAGACGTCCAGGTTGCGGCCCGGCTGAGCCAGCGGCTGTTCGTCGAGATAGAAACTGACATTCGGTGCAAGACCCGCGACACCGGCAACTGTCAGGTTCGGCGTCGTCGAGGCGAGGCCGCGGATGTAGATCGTGTTCTGGCCGGGGCCAGCGCCGCCTGCGGTCACGCCCGGCAGCTGGATCAGATAGTCGTTGAAGCTTTTCACGCCGAGCGCTTCCAGCTCCTGCTGGCCAAGAGCGGTCACGGCGACAGGAATGCTTTGGGCGCTTTCTGCGCGCTTGGTGGCGGTCACGGTGACAGCCTGAAGGCGCTTCACTTTCGCAGCCGGCTGTGCCGGTGCGTTTTCCTGTGCTTGCGCATGCGATACGACGAGGCCGGCGATCGCCATCAGCGACGCGCCGTACTTTAACTTCTTCATATTCTTCCCCTTGGGTCAGCTCCAGCCGTCGCACGCACAACGAACGGGCGCGCGGCATGAGAATCGTGGCTGCTCGATGCGTCTGGGCTACTTGTTTATTTCGATAATCTAAAGGGCTGCGGCTGCTTTATCCCGGGGATTGGCTGAAAACTGTTACATAGAGTCCACATTACGCCTCCAATGGCGGGCGAAACCTGCAGTGCAATCATTTGACTATCGACGTAATTACGGCAATAGCCGCATATGGCTCAAGATTTCGACCCAAGCGCATCCGGCGCTGAAGCGCCCGAGGCAGAACTCCCCGAAGACGAAATCCTCTTTGTTTACGAGACTGACTATGAAGTCGGTCAGGACAATGTCGAAATCGCCGGATTGGACGTCCACAATCCGGTGTTCTTCCTGAGCGCCGGTTTGATCGTCCTTTTTGCGGCGATGAGCCTGATTTTTCCCGCCGCGGCGACCCACTATCTCACAGCAGCGAAAACCTGGACGCTCCAGCGCGCGGATTGGCTTTTTGCTATCACGCCGGTGATTGTGTTCGCCTTTGCGCTCTACCTTACCTTCAGCCCACTGGGCCGGATCCGGCTTGGGGGCGCCGCTGCCGAGCCTGAATTCAGGACGCATTCCTGGGTGGCGATGTTGTTTGCGGCAGGTGTTGGGGTAGGCTTCATGTTTTATGGTGCCGCCGAACCCCTGGCCTATTACACGGACTGGTACGGCACGCCGTTGAACGTCCCTCCGGAAACACCGGCGGCCGAGCGGCTCGCGTTCAGCGCAACCATCTTCCACTGGGGCCTCGCGCCGTGGGCCATTTACGCGATCGTCGGTCTGGCGCTCGGATTTTTTGCCCACAACAAAGGGCTGCCGCTCAGCATCCGGTCGGCCTGCTACCATGTGTTCGGCGAGCGCGTCTGGGGATGGCCAGGCCATATCATTGATATGTTTGCCGTGGTTTCGACCGTGTTCGGTCTCGCCACAACGATTGGAATCGGGGCGACCCAGGCGACCAGCGGTCTCGCTTACCTGTTCGGGTTTGAACCGAACCGCTACGTGCAGATTGGCTTGATTGCCTTCATGACGGGGCTCGCAGTCATTTCGGTCCTGCGCGGGATGGACGGCGGGGTGAAGTTCCTCAGCAACGTCAATATGAGCATTGCGTTCGGCCTTCTGATCTTCGTGGTCATCGCCGGGCCGACAATTCTCATCTTCACCGGCTTCGGCGAGAATTTGTTGGCTTACATCACTGATACGCCAGCTCTTACAAACTGGGTGGATCGCCCGGATATCGTCTGGTTCCACGACTGGACCATATTCTATTGGGCCTGGTGGATATCCTGGTCACCCTTCGTCGGCATGTTCATTGCGCGGATTTCCAAAGGCCGAACTGTGCGGGAATATTTCGCCGTTGTCCTGCTGGCCCCGTTTACGATCTGCGTGATCTGGTTCACGGCGTTCGGTGAGACGGCGCTGATGCTCAATCAATCCGGCGCAGGTGAACTCGCCGATGGCATGAGCAGTGCGTCGCTTGTTCTGTTTCAGATGCTGGAAGATCTTCCGTTTGCGGAGATCACGTCCGTCGTCGCAATTTTCCTGCTTGTCGTCTTCATCGTGACATCGGCGGATTCCGGTGCCCTTGTCGTTGATACGATCACCAGCGGCGGCAAGACCGATGCGCCGGTTGCGCAGCGCGTCTTCTGGGCGTGCATGCTCGGCCTGACCGCCTCTGCCCTTTTGTATGGCGGCGGAACAGATGTGCTTCAGTCCCTTCAGGCGGGCACCATCACCGCGGCGTTGCCCTTCACGTTTATTCTGCTGGCCTGCTGTTTCAGTTTGTATCTCGGCCTGAGAGACGAATTGCGGGCCATGAAGGCATTCGAAGCTGAAAACTCCGAAGAGGCCTGACGAGACCCCTGGTTGCCGATGAGCCCGCAAGCGCGCAGATCATGCTACCTTCATTAATGTTGCCATGCTGGAAAAAAAATCTATGTTTCTACTTGTGGGAGTCAAGTAGAGGATCAGTAGATGGCGACCAGCTCGCCTGGCCGATTCCAGGAATTGTTGCTGGAAGGAATGTGTGACAGCGAGAGCTTGCCAGAGGCTTTAGCGTGGCTGACGGAGTATTGCGGCGCCGGGACAGCGCAGCTGATTGCCGTGAGCGATTCAAACTTGATCCTCGACTCGGCCATCTTCGGGTCTGTCGATTTCGAGCTTTTCAAAAAGGAAGCCGAATACCTCACCGAAAATCCTCGGAAAAAGGTTTTCGACACCATGCCGGCCGGGCGAATCTTTCATGATGCGGATCTGGTGGACGCCGAAACGGTTCGGACGCATCCTGTTTATCAGGAGTTCCTAATCCCGGCTCGAATTGGCCAGTTCTCCGGAGCGATCCTGTCGAGAGGTGATGAGCATATCGTCGGACTTGCGATTGCGCGCCCATACGAGGAAGGACCATTCGAAAAAGACGTCCTCGAAAAGTTTGCCAATATTGTCCAGAGCGCCTTGCCGGTCGTGCAGCTGGCGGAACAAGTCGTGGACACACGGGCGTCCTCCTTGTTGGATCTATTCGGTCCGCAAGCGCACGTCGCGATCCTCGACAAAGAAGGTGTCCTGCTCCGGTATTCAGAGCAATTCGAGAAACTGCTGTCGTCAGGCCTGCTCCGCCGAGATCATTTTGGCCGCCTCGATACGTTGTCCGATGAAGTGAATTTATCGCTTGCCGCTGCCTTGAGGGGAACGAATGGCCAGGCTGGCGGGCGCTTTTCCTTCACCCGGCTGCGTCCCGAGCGAACTTTTATCTGCACAGTTACGCCCGTGCCGCCCCTGAAAAACTTTGGCGGAAGGTCAGGCCACGCCATTCTCGTGCTGGACCCGCTGCTCGAGCCCAAGAGGCTGGACCGGTATCTGCTTCGACAGGCTTTCGTTCTCACGGACGCCGAGTGCGATGTATGTGAACGCCTTTATGCGGGTGATACCCTTGCGGAGATTGCCGAAGGGAGAGAGGTTGCAATCAGCACGATCAAGTCCCTTCTTAAGTCGATACTCATGAAAACCGGCACACGGCGTCAGGCAGAAATCGTCATCAAACTGTCTCGGTTCGCATTCGATTACCATGACTGAGCGTGGCGCAACCGCCGCACCATTCATCCTCTGAAAGAAAATCTTGTCTGCCGGAGCGCGCATCCCCCAAATGAGGGATGACACTTCCACGACATTAACGCTTTGTTACCCGCATAGGCGAGGGAAACAATCCTGACTGGCCGGGGACATGAGCCGCCAGGATTTGGGTCTCTCAAACAAGAGGTCTGGGTTGGGGATGTCATGGAAAGGAGGTGTGCTGATGGACGTTTCCGTGTGGAAGGCGATCCTCAGTCGGGTGGTTGCACTACTTTGCGCACTTCCGCTCCTTTCCATGGCGGCGCACGCAAGTCTGCCGGCAGACCGGATCGGGGATGAAGTGGGACTCCAGATAGATGACTTTATCGGTACAGTGCGGATCGTACGCAGCGATCAGAGTGCGATCAGCGTTGTATCCATTACAGAAGGTGCATCAGACTTTGGCCGGGTGATCATGGACGAAAGTGTGACAACTGGCCTGCGAATTCGCGGCATGCCTGCGCCTATCGCCATGAACTGCGTCCGGACGAATGGCAATCTGTTGATTTCATTCCAAGACGGTGCCACGCACCCGATTACGGATTTTCCTTCCATCGTGGTTTCGGTTCCTGAAACGGCGGATGTCAAGCTGGTACTACGTGCGGGGGATGCCGAAGTTTCCGAAACGGAAAATCTGGAAATCCTTGCCGGCGGTTGCTCCAACGTCGTCGCGAAAAGTGTGAAAGACACGCTCCGCCTGACGACCATGGGTGCCGCGCGGTTCAGTGTCGAACATGCGCGGCGGGCGGACATAGATGCGAGCAATGGCGGCCTAATCAGGGTTACCAATGTCGGTCGCCTGCTGAGTGCATGCCTGGGACGAACGTCGAAACTGAACTCGGAGAAGGTGGCAGGTGCTGCGCAAGTGTTCATGTCCGGAACCAGCCGGGCGACCCTGGCAGATGTCGACTTGTCCGAATTGACCGCTGAACTAGACGGCGCGTCCCAGCTGGATGTGAACGGCGTTGCCTCAACGTCACGGATCGCGATCGGGGCTGCGGCGAGAGCGTATGTAAATGACGGGGTCACGCTTGGAGAGATCAACCTGACACGTGCCGGGCGGCTTATCGTTGATGGAGAACGTTGGAAAGGACCGGTAAATGACTAGGTCGACAACAGGTAATTCGCTCATGAAGATCCGTGGGCAGACTTTGTTCCTTCCGGCGCTGATGCTGGTGGCCATATGGATGAACGCACCGTCCGCGTCCGCGCAGGAGTTGGTGTATACGCCGGTGAATCCCTCTTTCGGCGGCAATCCCTTCAATTCGGCCCATCTGTTGGGCGTAGCCAACGCACAGGATGACACCGAGCCGCCACAGAGCGCGTCGTCCAGCGATCCTCAGGCCGACCTGTTTATCCGCCAGCTGCAGAGCCGGTTGTTGTCCGGTCTCGCTTCGGAAGTCGCGAATGCCATTTTCGGAGATAATCCACAGGACTACGGGCGGGTCGTGTTCGGCGACCAGACGGTGGAATTTCAGCGGGGGCTGGATTCCATCACATTGACCATTTTCGACGCCACAACCGGTACGACTACCGAGATTGTCGTTCCGATTTTCACCACCGGCGGCTGATCGTAAATGTGCGGGGAGTAGATTGTCGATGCGTAGTTTCAAGGCGGTCACGGCGCCTGTGTTTGCACTGGCCATGGTGCTGGCGTCCTGTGGCACACCACCGAAGGTGAAGACGAAAATGGCCGAGCCGGTGGTCAATCCGAGGACGCAAACCGAATATGCTTTGCTCTGGCTGCCGAAGCCATCGGAGCAGATTCCGGTGGCCGTCTATGGCGTGAGCGACGAAACGGGCGCATTCAAGCCAAGCGATACTGTGCAGACGCTCTCACGGGCGGTGACGCAGGGTGCGACCCCCATCCTTATCAAGGCTTTACAGGATGCCGGCGACCAGAGCTGGTTCAAGGTCGTCGAACGGGAAAAGCTGGATAACCTTTTGAAGGAGCGCCAGATCATACTCGAAATGCGCCAGCGGTATCTCGGTGAATCTGCGAAAGACTCCATGGCGTTGCCAGCGCTTTTGTTCGCGGGCACCCTGATCGAGGGCGCGATCACGGGATATGACACAAATACCCAGACGGGTGGAGCAGGGGCGCGATACCTCGGCATCGGAATGGATACACAGTACCGGGAGGATGCCGTCTCGGTTTACCTGCGCGCGGTGAGCGTGAAGACGGGTGAAGTGCTCATCTCGGTCTCAACCGAGCAGCGGGTCGCCTCCGTCGCTTGGCATGCCAACGCCTTCAAATACGTCGCCTACCGCGAATTGCTCGAAGCTGAGGCGGGGATCACGCTAAACCAGCCCCGACATCTGGCGGTTCGGCAGGCGTTGGAGAAGGCGGTCTACGGGATGATCATCGAGGGCGTGAAATCGGGCCTGTGGAGCTTCGAAGATCCGGAGCAGGGGCAAGCTGCGCTGGACTTCTATGATGCAAACTATCGCACGGAATTTCCCAAAGGTGCGCTGAAGAGCGTTCCGAAGGAATTGCTGCAAGGAGAGCCGGATTGGCAGGGTAAGTGACGTTTCGTTCAGGCCGGATCACGGGGGCGACCACCCTGTAAGTGATCTTGCCCGAACCATAAAGGATGAACCGGCGCGATGCGCCAGGGTGGGGAGAGGCCGACTTCAAGTTGGCGCTCGGACCGGTCTCTCCCCGGGGGGCAGCCAATCGGCTGCTCCCGATTGAATACTGCCAGTTGGGCTGGCGGGCAACTCGGGAGGTGCGTGGATGTTACCACGTGGAAGACAATCCAAGTCCGGCCAACAGAGGCCATCCGGCGGATTTCGGCCTGCGGTCATACTGACCGGTTGCGCAATTGTTTGCGGAGGCGCTTTGCCAGCATCGGCGGAGCAGGGGCAGAAACAGTCCTTCGCCAACATCGAACAAATCTCCGATGTCCTTGCGCGGACCCGCCTCGCCCAGGCACGGCTTGCGCAATCCGGCGCAGGCAATCAGGTGAAGATCGTTCAGGACGGCCGGGACCTGGTTGTTGATGCCTATGTGCAAGGTCAGATGAACCGGGCCAGTGACAGGGCCAACACCATCACCCAGACCGGAGATGGAGCTGTTGCTGAGGTGAGTCTCATTGGAGACGAGAACACATTCTCCATATCCCAAAGTGCGGCCGACGGACCTGGGCAAAACAAGGCGTATGTCACGGTCAAAGGCAATTTCAACGATTCAACTATTCGGCAGACGAACGATTTCGGTCCGACCTTCGGCAACACCTCAATGCTCGTCCAGACGGGGAACGGCAATTCCGGCACGATCGCGCAGACAGTCGCGCCAGGTACGCTTGCTGCCGCCGAAAATTTTGCCGCCATCACCCAAACGGGTGACGACAACTCCGCCCTCATTGAACAAACTGGTGCAGATAATAGCGCCACCATTGAGCAGGACGGGCACGATAATAGGGGCGCGATTCTCCAGGATGGAGAGGGGCTTTCCGCGATATTGGTTCAGACCGGTACCGCGCTTGAGTATACGATTAACCAGACGGGGTGCGTCATATCGTCAGGCTGCGGAGCAGTCAGTGTGACGCAAAGCGGACCATGACGCATCGTGTCTGGGGGAGACATGCCTTAGGCTGTATCACGGCGGGGCGTGGCAGAAGCCATGTGGGGGGACAGGATGTATCTTCCAGATTGGCCTTAAAGACGCCGGTTCGAGAACGAACTGGCAGGCAGATTGTGCAATGACAAGGAGATACCTCATGCGCAAGAAACTACTCGCAACTGTCGCAATCGCGGCAGTCTGTTTCGGAGGTCCTGCGTTAGCCGAAGAGGCGATCGTCAATCAGAGCGGTGCTGGCAACACAGCAGACGTCGACCAGACGCTGGATGCCGACCTGGTAACGACCGGGCTGGTAAGCAATGAAAACGTCGCGACGGTGGACCAGACGGGGGACCTGAATGACGCGACGGTTCGTCAGGGGCATACGCCTCCTGGAATTGATGATTTTGCCATCGCTGTAAACGAAGCCGATATCGATCAGGTGAGCGAGGTGGGCTCGGCTGTCGGGAACGTGGCGGATGTGACCCAGTTCTCTGACATCAGTGCCGGCGCTGCGCCGAATCTGACGGATGTAGATCAGTATACCGCGGGCGTCGTTTCCCAGACAGCGATCGTAACGCAAGTGGGGGGACAAGGTAACTCCGCCACTGTGGCGCAGGGGCAGGACTTTGATGCGGACGAAGGAGGGGAAGTCGCTTCCGTCGCGCAGACAGGCTCTGACAACTTGGCCACGGTAACACAGGGCGGCACGGTCGATTATGCGACCGTCACCCAGGCTGGTCTATCCAACAACGCCGACGTAGATCAGGAAGGTGAAGGTGGAGTTGCATCGATCGAGCAGACAGGGAACGACAATAGCTCTGTTCTGAGCCAGGACGGTATCGGCGCTTATGCCGACAACGTTCAGACAGGTAATGACAACTCGTCGCTCATCACCCAGGTCGACGATTCGCCGAACGGCTCCATCGGTATCGACAACGCCTACAATGCTGATCCGGAATCGACCGTCCTGCAATATGGCGATGACAACGCCTCACAGGTGGTTCAGTCGAACCTCGGCGGAGGCTTCAACCAAGTGGCTAACGTCACCCAGAACGGCAATGCCAACATATCAGACGTTGCGCAGACGGGTACCGGCCCCAATTTCACCGGCACGCTTCGTACAATCGTGAATCAAACCGGTGGTTCCGACTCGAGTGTGGCCCAGACCGCTACCGGTGGTGACGCCAAGAACGTCTTCGCGACGGTCAACCAGTCTGGTGCGTCCATTTCCGAAGTTACCCAGACAGCTGACGGATTGCGGGCAGCTGGTATCTCCGCGAATGTTACCCAGGATGGTGGTTCGACTTCCTACGTGACCCAGACCGTCGACAACCCATCGACCACCTGGGGAGGCTCTGTCATTTCGGGCGATGTGTCCGCCGTGGTCAATCAGAACGGTGGCTCCACTGCGAACGTGACCCAGGCCATCTACGGCAACGGGTCGACCGGTATTTCAGCAGATGTCACACAGGACAACGGCGCAATCGCCAATGTCACGCAGACAATGAACGGGGACGGTGAAAGCAATATGGCGGCCATCGTGAATCAGGATGGTGCCAGCACGACCAATGTGACGCAGACCTTCAATGAAGATAACACGAAGGACTTCATGGCGACGGTCAATCAGTTCGGAGACGGAAACCTGGTCAATGTCAATCAGTATGACAATGTGCCTGAAGCCGGCATCCAGGCTGATTTCAGTGTGACGGCGGATGTCTACCAGGATGGTGGCGGAAACTCTGCGGACGTGACCCAGGAAGGCCGAGTCTGGCAGGACAACACGTTGAACGCTTATGTTACGCAGGTCGGTGATGACAACCAGGCTGAGGTAACCCAGACTGGCAAGTCCAATACCGGTACGATCGATCAGATTGGCGGAGCTTCGTTCAACATGGCGAGCATTGACCAGTCGGGTTATGGTAACGGCGCTCAGATCACGCAAACCGGCTACTATAACACGGCGGATGTGCTGCAGCGGTCGGGGCGCGATAGCGCAACGATCACGCAGAGCGGAAACGGAAACGATGCCGACATCCAGCAGACCGGATCGAGTGCAAACTTCAGCCGGGACCGGGTTGCTGAAATCACTCAGTCGGGTGACGATAATGACGCCTTGGTCCAGCAGACGGTAAACGAACTGTCTCAAGCGACCATTGTGCAGTCGACGGATGGCAACGACGCAACCATCATTCAGGCAGGTGCAAGCAACACCGCAGGCATCTATCAGACGGTTGCCGGCGGTGGCATAGCATCGATCACGCAGAACGGTGCTGGCAATATGGCCACGATCAACCAGTAGTACGGATCACCCCGGGCCGGTTTCCGGTCCGGGGCCTCCATTTCTCCAGGGTGCATCGGAAGCGCAAATGAGAAGAGGAACGGGTAACGTGAAAACAGGGCGATTGGCTTTCCAGGCTGCGTCGCTATCCGTTGCTTTTTGCCTGGCGGGCTGCAGTACTGAGATCAGTCCTCAGGAATTGCTTGGCATGGTTCCCCTCAACCAACAGCCTGAAGAACCTCCGCCTCCGGTACCGGCAGCCGTCCGGCAGGAACCGGAAAAGAACAGCGACAGAATCCAGGCGGTTCAGGTCGATCAGCGTCCGGACGTCAAACAAACTGAATCACGTATCAGCCAGATACCTTCCGCTCCGGATACAGACGCCATTCTCCAGTCCGCAATTGTTGTGGATGACCCTTGTCTTGGCGATCTGGAGAACAGCGAGCAATGCCGCTCGAACCTCAAACCCAACTCCACCGGTGCCGATGCAGCAGGGGACAGCAGTATGACCCTGACAGTCGTGGCGCCGGATACAGGGCTGAAAGGCACCTTCGATGCGAGCCGGGCAGTGGATGAAATTGGCCGTGGCAGGATCGTGTCGCAAGGGGCACAGTCCGCTGGCAGTGATTTTCTTTCAGGCGCAGCGACACCGCAAATTGAACCTCCCCTACCAGGCCTTCCAATATCCGACCTTCCGCCTGGTTCTGTGATCATCCAGCCGCAATGAAGAACAATGCTTTGTTGGTCTGCGGCTGTGCCCGCGCACATTCACCACCAATTTTCTCCACATTTGACCATTATGCGCTCAACTCGCGGTCAGACGAATTTTCGTGTGAAGATCGCGTGACAAGCGCGTTAACATTTCTTACGTTACGTCATTGGGGAATATGGGTTGATGACGGGAATAGCTGCAAGATCTGAATCTGAGCCGGACCCAACGCCCGAAACGGTGCGTGTGATCGGTCGCGTCAAATGGTTCGACAGCGTCAAGGGCTACGGCTTCATCGTGGCGGAATCGACCTCGGATGCGAGTCTGACGGGCGATGTGATGATTCATATCACTTGCCTGCGCTCCTATGGCGAAACCTATGCCGATGAAGGCGCCCGTATTGTCTGCAATGCAATGCGGACAGAGCGCGGTTGGCAAACCGCCAGCATCATCGAGATGGAGCGCCCCAAGGCCGTTGTGGCCCGGGAGTTGGGCGTTCAGCCGGACTATGAACCGGTGATACTGAAATGGTTCAATCGTGGCCGCGGCTACGGTTTTGTACAGCGGGAAGGTAAGGATGTGGACATCTTTGTTCACGCCGTTGTCCTGCGGAAAGCCGGGTATGAAGAGATCGAACCCGGCACACCGCTTGAAGCCATTATCGAAGACGGCGCCAAGGGCGAGCACGTCACCAGCCTGAAGCCGCGCGAATAGCATTTTCCAACCGCCACGAATGCTTGCCGCTGGTCAGGCGGGCGGCTAAACCAAGGCGCATGAAACGCTTTCTCGTCAGCGGCATGGCCGCCATCGCCCTCGTCCTTTCTGCGCCGGCTGCGTTGGCCGAGCTGGAAGCCAGCCCGCTGACCATCGAATCCGCGAACGGCGCCCACACCTTCACCGTGGAAATCGCTGATGAACCGGAGGAAATCACCACCGGCCTCATGAACCGCAAAAGCATGGACGCCGATGCCGGCATGCTGTTCGATTTCGGCCAGCCGCGCGAAGCGGCCATGTGGATGAAGAACACGCTGATCCCGCTAGATATGCTGTTCATGGACCCGAACGGGAAAATCATCGCGATCGCACGCGAAACGGTGCCGGGCTCGCTGCGGACGATCTCGCCGGGCGTGCCGGTGAAGTCGGTGCTGGAGCTGAACGGCGGTCGCGCGGCCGAGCTGGGCATCGAGCCGGGCGATGAAGTAGTTCACCCAATTTTCGGCAATACGGACGAATGAGCGACGGCAACGCGCTCAGACCACCGCCGCCTGGCTTTGCCACGCGTCCCACGCGCGGCAAGTTCTCCATCCATAACGGACCGTCCTATCTGGCGACCGGCGAGGGAGACCTGCGCAGCGGCATCTGGGTGCTGGACCGGCACTGTAACGGCATGGGGTTCATGCATGGCGGCATGATCTGCGCCTTCGCAGACAGTGCGCTCGCCTGGGCGGTGTGGTCAGCGACCGAGCGCATGTCCGTCACCATAAAACTGACCATGGAATTCATGGGCATCGTGCCGGAAGGGACGTGGCTGGAAGCCCACCCGCAGGTGAAGGGCGTGGACGGTGATCTTGTTCACGTCATGGCCGACATGAAGATTGAAGATGGCACGCTCGTGGCACGGGCCGATGCGGTCTTCCGGTCCCTGCGGCGCCGGAAGACCTGATTGCCGGTCAGGCGCTGATGCCGAGCTCAGAGAGCGCGAACGCCTTGATGGATTTGTAGTCCGCCTTGCCATTCACGGCGCGGCCCAGATCATCCTTGAAGAGGATGCGCTTGGGTGCCTTGTAGTGGGCGAGCTTGGTTTTCACGAATTCCCGCAGAGACGCTTCGTCAGCCTGTCCATCCAGTGCGACCACCGCGGTGATGGCCTGGCCCCATTTGTCATCAGGCACGCCGACCACGAGCGCATCCTTCACGGCGTCATGCGCCTTCAGTGCTTCCTCGACCTCTTCGGGATAGACTTTCTCACCGGCCGTGTTGATGCAGTTGGAACCGCGACCGAGCAGCGTGATCGTGCCATCCGTCTCCACAGTGCACCAGTCACCAGGCACCGAGTAACGCTCTCCATTGATCATCTTGAACGTCTTTTCGGACTTCTCCGGATCCTTGTAGTAGCCGAGCGGCACAGCGCCACCGCGGGCAATGAAGCCGGCTTCGCCGCTGCCCGGCACGACTTCGCGGCCGTCTTCGGTGAACACTTTGCACTTCGAGCCGATTTCGAATTTTGACGTCTTCACTTCGCCATCCGCCGTCATCACGGAGGAGCCGAAACCAACCGCTTCAGAGGCGCCGAAACTGTCGGTCAGGGCGGCATTCGGCATGTGGCGCAGCAGGCCGCGCTTGACCTCAGTGCTCCACATCACCCCGGAGGAGATGATGCCCACGACGGAGTCGAGCTTGTGCTTGCCGGGATTGGCGTCGAGATAAGCCAGCATCGGCTTGCCGAAGGCGTCGCCCACGATAGCCATGTTGGTCACGCCCTCACGCTCGACCGTTTCGAAAAGGTTCTCCGGATCGAAATGCTTGTTTTCGGTCAGGGTCACAATGGTGCCACCGCCCATCATCGAGCCCATGGCTGTGAACAGGCCTGTACCATGCATAAGAGGGCAGGCGGGCACGTTGCGCACATGGCGGCCCAGTGCCTGCGCAGCCATCACCTGCTCGTCCATGTTTTTCGGCACGGGCAGGCCGGCAGCCTCCGCGCCCTCCATGCCTGCGCTGCGCCAGATCTGGTGGGACCACATCACACCTTTCGGCATGCCGGTCGTGCCGCCGGTGTAGAGGAACAGCAAGTCGTCGCCGGAGCGCGGAATACCCAGTGGGGAGGGATCACCCGTGGTTGCGAGTTCTTCATAAGCGACAGCGAAGTCCGCTGTCTTACCGCCGCCAACCTGCACCCAGGCGACCACGTTCGGCAGGCGCGGCTGCACTTTCTCCACCTGGTCCATGAATTCGACATCGAAGAACACGACGGTCGAGTCGGAATTGTCGAAGATGTAGAACAGCTCGTCTTCGAGATAGCGGTAATTGACGTTCACATGCGTCAGCCGGCCTTTGAAACAGGCGGCGAGGCCTTCCATGTATTCCGGCTGGTTACGCATGTAGAAGCCGGCCTTGTCGCCGACTTTCGCGCCGCGGGCCAGCAGGTTGCGGGCCAGGCGGTTCGATCGGGCCGTCATGTCAGGCCACGAAATGCGGCGCTCGCCATGGATCAGCGCCATGTCTTCCGGCCCGAGGGCGGCGCCCACTGCATCCAGAATATCGCCAAGGTTCCAGAAATTAAGCTCGGTCATGGGTTTCCTCCGTGTTCTGCCCCTCAGCAGGTCACCTTCAGGCGAAGGCGCCGCCGGTCTTATTGCCGGCTTGCCGGGGCAGATTCCTGGAAGATCGTATCAGTGCCGTTGCGGTCATCAATGGCCAAAACAAAGACGGCCCTCCGATTTCGGAGGGCCGTCCCAAGGTCATTCCGCGAGGGAATGGGCAGATTGGCTTAGAAGCCCATGCCGCCCATGCCACCCATACCGCCCATGTCAGGCATGCCGCCGCCGGCGCCTTCCTTCTTCGGAGCTTCGGCAATGGAGGCTTCCGTCGTGATCAGCAGGCCTGCCACGGAGGCAGCGTTCTGCAGAGCCGAGCGGACAACTTTCACCGGGTCGATGACGCCCATGGCGACCAGGTCGCCATACTCTTCGGTCTGGGCGTTGAAGCCGTGCGAGCGGGTCTTGTTCTGCAGGATCGTGTTCACGACCACAGAGCCTTCGACACCAGCGTTTTCGGCGATCTGACGGACCGGGGCTTCGAGCGCCTTGCGGACGATGTCGATGCCGGCCTTCTCGTCGTCATTGTCGCCAACGACGTCGATGTTCTTGGAGGCGCGGAGCAGGGCCGTACCACCACCCGGGACGATGCCTTCTTCGACAGCGGCGCGGGTTGCGTTCAGGGCGTCGTCGACGCGGTCCTTACGCTCTTTCACTTCGACTTCGGTTGCGCCGCCGACCTTGATCACGGCAACACCGCCAGCCAGCTTGGCCAGGCGTTCCTGCAGTTTCTCACGGTCATAGTCGGACGAGGTGTCGTCGATTTGCTTGCGGATCTGGGACACGCGGGCTTCGATGTCTTTCTTCTTACCGGCGCCGTCGACGATGGTCGTGTTGTCCTTGTCGATGGAAACGCGCTTGGCTTTGCCCAGCATGTCCATCGAGATGTTTTCCAGCTTGATACCGAGGTCTTCGGAAATGACCTGGCCGCCGGTGAGGACAGCGATGTCCTGCAGCATGGCCTTGCGGCGGTCGCCGAAGCCCGGAGCTTTCACGGCAGCGATCTTCAGGCCGCCACGCAGCTTGTTGACCACCAGCGTTGCCAGCGCTTCGCCATCGACGTCTTCAGCGATGATCAGGAGCGGCTTCTGCGACTGAACAACCTGCTCCAGGATCGGCAGCATCGGCTGCAGGCTGGACAGTTTTGACTCGTGCAGCAGGATGAGCGCGTCGTCGAGTTCGGCGATCATCTTGTCCGGGTTGGTGATGAAGTACGGCGACAGGTAGCCGCGGTCGAACTGCATGCCTTCGACGACGTCGAGTTCGGTTTCCAGCGACTTGGCTTCTTCAACCGTAATGACGCCTTCATTGCCGACTTTCGCCATGGCTTCAGCGATCATCGCGCCGATTTCGGTCTCGCCGTTGGCGGAGATGGTGCCGACCTGGGCGATCTCTTCGTTGGTTTTCACCTTTTTGGAGTGGTGTGCGAGGTCTTTGACGACTTCGGCAGCTGCCTTGTCGATGCCGCGCTTCAGGTCCATCGGGTTCATGCCGGCGGCGACGCGCTTCATGCCTTCGCGGACGATGGCCTGGGCCAGGACCGTAGCGGTCGTGGTGCCGTCGCCAGCGACGTCGTTGGCCTTGGAGGCGACTTCGCGCAGCATCTGTGCGCCCATATTCTCGAGCTTGTCTTCCAGCTCGATCTCTTTTGCGACGGTGACGCCGTCCTTCGTGGTGCGCGGGGCGCCGAAGGATTTCTCGATCACAACGTTACGGCCTTTCGGGCCGAGGGTGACCTTCACGGCGTTGGCCAGCGTATCGACGCCCTTGAGCATCTTTTCGCGGGCGTCAGCGCCAAAAACTACGTGTTTTGCAGCCATTTCGAGTTTCCTCTTTGAATTTGCTGTTTTTCTGGAAAGCGGTCAGGGGCGGAGATTACTTCTCCAGCACACCCATGATGTCGCTCTCCTTCATGATGAGCAGGTCTTCGCCGTCGATTTTGACTTCGGTGCCGGACCATTTGCCGAATAGGACGCGGTCGCCCTTTTTCACGTCCAGCGCGATGACTTTTCCGTCGTCACCGACAGCACCTTTACCAACTGCAACGACTTCACCTTCCTGCGGCTTTTCTTTTGCCGTGTCGGGGATGATGATGCCGCCCTTGGTCTTTTCCTCTTCCTTGACGCGGCGTACGACGACGCGATCGTGCAGGGGACGAAGTTTCATGGCTTTTGCCCTCTAGTCTTCAGATTGCGAGTTTGAATTGATCTCACGGGAGCCAGCGACCGGTAAAGGCGAATTAGCACTCACCCATACCGACTGCTAGCGGTGGCTCGGACGTAGGGCGCGGACTGGGTAGCGTCAACTGGATAATTGCAAAATTTTTTTGCCATTCCTGGCCAGCTCAGCCGGTGGCCATGCGCCGTGGAAGGGGTACCGGTTTCAACGAGAGGGTGAGGGCCGATCAGGCGTCATCAACCTGTTGCCAGAGTCTGAAGCCCTGTCGCCAAATTTGCGTCCCCGCTTTGTCGGGGTGGTAGCCATTATGTGTAATAACCATCGCACATCCCGGCAGGATACCGGGCGCAAGGCTAGGAGACGGCAGCGAATGAGCTCGTACGCACGTGATATCAAGGATTCTCTGACGTTCTTCGTCTTTGTTGCAACGACGGCGCTCTGTCTGTCGTTCACCTTCTCCGTCTTTGTTTACCAGATGGGCGTGCTGGACGATCCGCAGCGTTTCCTCGTCGCGAACCTCGTTGCGGCGGCCTGTGTGGCCATTCCGACGGCGACCATCGCCTCGCAGCATGAATTCCAGCTGAAGCGCTATCAGCGCCAGCTTGAATCGCTCGCATCGACCGATCCGCTGACCGGCCTCCTGAACCGCCGCTTCTTCCGCATTTCGGCTGAAGACGAGATGCATCGCCAGCGCCGCGCGGGCGGCATGGCCGCAATTGTCCTGTTCGACCTCGACCAGTTCAAGCAGATCAATGACCGTCATGGCCATCAGGCTGGCGACGCGATGCTGAAGCGGATTGCCGAGATCGCCTATTCCGAACTTCGCGGACCGTTCGACAAGCTGGGCCGCTGGGGCGGGGAGGAATTCGTGGTGCTGCTGTCCAACGTCAATCGCGATCAGGCCTGGCTCGTTTGTGACCGTCTACGCGAGCGGCTGGAACACGCCGAGATCGAGTATGACGGGAAGACCTTGTCGGTGACCGCCAGCTTCGGTTTCGAAATGCTGACGTCCGACGCATCGCTCGACCGCGTTCTGGAATCGGCGGACCGCGCGCTCTACGTCTCCAAAACGACGGGCCGCAACCGCGTCACCTATGCCGGACCGCGCCTCGCCGCAACGGCCTAACCGGTCCGGGCTGGATTCCCGCCTTTCCGCACGGCATGAATGCGTGAAGGGGAAACGCCATGGAAATCGGCAATACCAGGGACATCGACGCCGCGATCCGCAATGCGCGGCCGCTAAGCCTGCTGGCAAGCCAGAGGCCGGAATTTGCTGATGTCGAGCGGATCTGGGAAACCGAACTCGCGCCGGAGCTCGGCGCACGGGAAGTGATCCGCAGGCAGACAATTTCACGCGCAAAGTCCCGAACCCTCCTCGGTGGACTCGCGGCGCTGCCGGTCGTGATCGTCATGCTGTTCCTGTCGGGGGGATTTGGAATTTTCTTTCCGCTGTCGTTTTTCGTCGGCGTGATCATCGTCGTCGGCATTTCTGGCTTTGACTGGCTGAAGGTCTATTCGATGAAGTCCCAGACCAAGGACCTCATTCTCAAGACCGCCTGCAAGCCGTTCGGTTTCCGGTATGAGACCCTGCACCCGGACCTTTCCGGCATCGAGGATTTCCAGTCGCTCAGAACGCGCGGCAAGGAATTGATGGGAGCCATCAACGGGCCGCAGACTGGAAAAGAGCGCACCGTCTCCACCGTGTTTGGCGACATCCAGGTCACCCTGCATGATACAGCCGGCGCGCCGGCGCCGACCCCGGCCTACCAGGTCCTGAAGGATGCGGCGCTGCTGCCAGGGCATAGCCAGCGAAAGTTCGAGGACCTGATCGAGGGCGAACGGGCAGGCGCCAAGTTCGCGCTTGTCGAAGCGAAGCTCGATACGGGCGGCAAGAACAGCCAGACCGTGTTCCAGGGCATCCTGATCCATATCGAATATCCCCAGCGCTTTTCCGGGCGGACGCTGATGACCCGGTCGGGCTGGTGGAAACGCGGCAAGGGCGCTGGCGACCTGAAAAAAGTGGATCTCATCTCCCGCGAACTGGATGAGGCTTTCACAGTCTATTCCAGCGATCAGGTCGAGGCGCGCGCCTTGCTCTCGCCCGACAGAATGGAACGTCTCATCGCGCTGGAACGCCACTTCTCGGGCGGCAAGCTGCGGGGCCTGTTCGACGGAGGTCACATGACGCTGGCACTCGAAGCAGACAACCAGTTTGAGGCCGGCTCCGTCTTCAAACCACTGGTCGACCCGCGCCGCTTCTCGACCGCCTTGTCGGAACTGGGGCTTGTCTGCGACCTGATCGACGGCTTTCTCACGCGCGAATGGGTACAGGGCCGGATCTGAACCGGGTGATGAATCCGGACAGGCCTGTCCGACAGGGGCAAGCGGTCCGATACGCTGCGGGCGCTGGGGATTCCGCGTGATGTGTGAGCCATATCGCAAGCGTGAATTCCCCGCATAGGCGCTCATGCCAGTCTTCCCGGCATGACAGATCTCAGCGATTTCCTCACCCATACCTGGAAGACCCTTGCCC
>NZ_AWFE01000065.1:0-67879 GCF_003263315.1 Hyphomonas sp. GM-8P | reverse complement strand
ACCACATGCATGCCGGCATGATGCAGGTCGTGTCCGTCCTGCCGTCCACGGACAAGATGCCAATGGACCATGACATGATGGGGCATGACATGCCTATGCAGCACGAAATGCCGATGGATCACGATATGATGGACCACTCCGCCATGGGCCATGACAAGCCTGAGGAGATGAAGTGATGCGCAAGGTGATGTTCGCAGCGCTCGCCGCAATCGCCGTTACGACAAGCGCATCAGCGCAAGCACATGATGATCAGCCGCCGTCTTCTTCTGAAAAGCCCTGGTCACAGGCCGACGCCTATTTCGGAAAGGAAACAATGGCTGATGCCCGCAGGGCGGTTCAGGCCGGAGGCGGCGCACAGAATTCCTTTTATGTTCTGTTCAACCAGCTCGAAGCGCAGTTTTCTGACGAATCGGAATCCCTGTACTGGAACGGCCAGGCCAGTTGGGGCGATGATATCAACAAGCTCTGGATAAAGTCCGAGGGACGTACTTCCCTGAATGGCGACGGTACCGAAGACGCCGAGCTCCAGGCGCTGTATTCCCGCGCAATCTCTCCCTATTGGAACCTTCAAGCCGGCGTGCGGCATGATTTCGAACCCCATGGCCTGACCCATGGCGTACTGGCGCTCCAAGGATTGGCACCCTACTGGTTCGAGATCGATGCCTCGGCTTTTCTCAGTGAAAAAGGTGACCTGACAGCCCGCTTCGAAGCAGAATACGAGTTTCTGCTGACGCAGCGTCTGATTCTGCAGCCCCGCATCGAGGCGAACTTCTCCGCGCAGGACATTGCCGAACGCGAGACCGGCTCAGGCCTGAATTCGATCGATGCAGGCCTGAGGTTGCGATATGAATTCGTCCGGGAACTGGCGCCTTATGTAGGCGTCGAGTGGCAATCTGAATTTGGCGGTTCCCGAGACTATACCAGAGTAGCTGGCGGAGACCCGGACCAGGTGGTCGTGGTGGGCGGTATCCGCACTTGGTTCTGAAGCTGACCGGAGGATCGGATGGCAAACATGAATCACTGGATGCCTGGCGGTGTCGGCGGCCTCATCGTCTGGGGCGGAATCATTCTTTTTGCCGGTCTCCTGCTTCGCTCGCTCCCAGGCCGGAGGCGCGATCCCCCGTCTGATCCGGAAACACCGCTTGAAATTCTCAAACGCCGTTACGCCAGGGGCGAGATCGACCAGGACGAGTTCGAAAGGCGCAAACGCGAGCTCGATGATGCCGGGTGAGCCGGTTTCGAGGGACATGTGCATCCGGCGCGTATCACCTGCCAGAATGAATGGGTTGCCGGCCGCATGCCGAAAGCCCTGACGACCCGGCAACAAGACAGGAGCCCTTCTTGGACGGCCTCATAGAACCGAATATTCACCCCATCCTGGTCCATTTTGCCTACGCCCTCAGCATGACGGCCGCCGCATCCTACCTCCTGTGTCGCGTGTTCCCTTCCGGCCGCTGGACCCAATCCTTGCGGCCCGCGGCAGACTGGTTGCTGGCTTTTGCGGCCGCTTCGATCGTGGTGACCATCGCCGCGGGCTTCCAGGCCTATTATTCGGTCGATCATGATGAGCCGTCGCACATTGCCATGACGACACACCGCAACTGGGCGGTGCCGTCGGGATCGGCCATTCTGCTCCTTGCGGTATGGCGCTGGCGAACCCGCGCAAAATCTGCGTCGGTCCTGTTTGTCGGCGCACTTTCTGCCGCCGCCCTCGCGCTGACCGCGACAGCCTGGTGGGGCGGGAAGATCGTTTACGGATATGGACTTGGCGTGAGGAGTCTGCCCGAGGTCACAGGCCAAGGCCACGATCATCATCATGGTGGCAAGACAGATGAGGCGGCCATCGCTGCCGGGCATGATGAAATGGCGTCTGCGCCAGGCCATGAGCACTCCGATGACGAGATGGACGACGGGCACCATGACGAGATGGCGGAAGGCGGCCACATGGACGGTCCCGGCAGCAATCATGAGGCAGATGCCGGGAGGGTGTCCGGGGCAGCCCAGACCGGCCCGCCCGAATTCGTGGCCGATGCCTTCTCGGCCGCCTTGCGGTCAGGTGATGAAGATGGCTTGCGCGCCATGATGGCACCGGACGCGGTCATCGCGGAGGGCGGACAGGCCGAGCTGTCCTTCGAGGAATATGCCGGCCATCACATGAAATCCGACATGTCCTTCATGACCATGATGAATGTTCAGCTACAGGACCGGAAAGTCTTCCAGGCAGGCGACATGGCGACCGTCATTTCGCAATCGGAGATGAACGGTACATACAAGGGTGAGGCCGTCCACCTCCGGTCCATGGAAACCATGGTTCTCATGCGGAATGAGGACGGTTGGAAAATCACGCATATCCATTGGTCTTCCAGCCCCCTGGATGAAAGCCATGCACACTGACAGGAACTCAACTCGGGGCAACCTGCCGTATCACAAGAGCTGACCCCGGAAAACTCCCATTGGGAACGGGACGAGGGCCACACGTCATGGAAGGAATGCCACAGGTGTTCCAAAGAAAGAGAAGGAGACAGCCATGAAAATCAAACCACTGGGGCATGCCCTATCCATATTCCTGGCCATGACATTTACCCTATGTATTGCCTGGGGCCTCGTCACACCTGCAAGCCTTCACATGCATGCTGCATGGGAATCCCTGCTGCCCGGATTTTCCTTTATTTCCGTTCCGGGTTTCTTCCTTGGACTGATCGAGTCCTATCTCTATGGCTGGTATATCGCGCTGGTTTTTGTCCCGCTCTACAATTATTTCAATCGCGGCAATGTGCGTTCCGGCTGAGAACAACTGCGGAGACCGGAAAGATACGACACCCGTATTGCTTCCCGGTTCGAAAGACAGAGCGTGGCCATTCGCCGCCGCCTCGATTTTCTTTGGGAACACTGTAGTGTTGCGCCAAGAGAGGGTTTGAAAGGATGACGTCATGAAAAAATGGATGGGGGGCCTGTTGGGCGCCACGCTGGTTGCGCTGATTTCGGGACTGGCATGGCTGGCCATTAGCTCCGGGACCGCCAGGGCCGAAACGATGACCGTCTACAAGACACCCTGGTGCGGCTGCTGCACAGCCTGGGTCAAACATCTCCAGCGGGACGGATTCGAAGTGCGTGTAATCGAGCGGGAAGATCTCGCCCCCGTCCGCGCGTCGCTGAGCGTGCCGGACCGGCTTGCCTCCTGCCATACGGCGGAAATTGCCGGATATGCGATCGAAGGACATGTGCCGGCTGCGGACATCAGGCGCCTGATGTCAGAGCGCCCCGATGCAGCCGGCCTGTCGGTTCCCGGTATGCCTCTGGGCTCTCCCGGCATGGAAATGCAGGGCCCTCCAGATGCCTATGATGTTATTCTGTTCGGAAGCGGAACTACCCGCACCTATTCGAGCTATGTCGGACGATTCCCGGCCAGCGAGGCCAGCGAGCCATGACACCGGAGACTTATAAGGAAGGGTCGCTCAGCCTGGCCGGAACCGTTGCCATGGGCACCGGTGTGATGATCGGCGCAGGCATATTTGCCCTGACCGGACAGGTCGCCCAATATTCCGGCCCGGCCTTTCCGCTCGCCTTCCTCCTTGCGGCGGTCATCAGCGGGTTCAGCGCTTACACTTATATCAAGATGTCGGACAAATATCCCTCGTCCGGCGGCATCGCCATGATCCTGCAGAAGGCCTACGGGCCTACAACGGTCGCGGCCGCCAGCGCGCTCCTCATGACGATGTCGATGATCATCAATGAAAGCCTTGTCGCCCGGACCTTCGGCGCCTATTCGCTGCAATTGTTCGACATCGAAAATACGGACACGCTCGTCCCGGTCCTTGCCGTCGGGTTGATCGCGGTTGCATTTCTCGTCAATATTGCCGGAAATAGGATCATTGGCGGCGTCTCGAAGATTGCAGCCGTCCTGAAGGTTGGCGGCATACTGATATTTTCCGGTGCCGCCCTCTGGGCGTCTGGATTTTCCTTCGAAGCCGCGAGCTCTGCGACGGAAGACGGGACCGGTCCCGCCGGCTTCCTCGCCGGTGTCGCACTGGCGGTCCTTGCCTTCAAGGGATTTACGACAATCACCAATAGCGGTGCGGAAGTCAGGAACCCCGGCAGGAATGTCGGGCGCGCCATCATGTGGTCTCTGGCGATTTGTCTTGTCGTCTATATGTCCGTCGCCTTTGCTGTGGGGTCGTCGCTGACGCTGGAAGAAATCGTCGCCGCAAAAGATTTCTCGCTCGCCGAAGCCTCACGTCCCGCCTTTGGTGATCTCGGGGTGGGTTTCACCGTGATTATCGCAATTATCGCGACGGCATCGGGCCTGCTCGCCAGCGTGTTCGCGGTTTCCCGCATGCTGGCAATGCTGACCGACATGAAACTCATTCCTCACAGGCACTTCGGCATGCCGGGCGGGATTCAGAAACACATGCTGGTCTACACCGTTGTTATCGCGGCCATTCTTGCCGCCTTCTTCGACCTCGGCCGGATCGCATCACTTGGGGCGATCTATTATCTTGTCATGGACATTATTATTCACTTTGGCGTGTTGCGCCATCTGCGCGCGGATGTTGGTGCGCGGGCCTGGATCCTTGTCTCGGCAATCCTGTTCGATGCGGCAGCGCTCGGCGCTTTCATCTTTATAAAGGCGACAAGTGATCCCGCGATTATCCTCATTGCCATCGGATCCATGACGGCGATCTTTGCCCTGGAGGCTCTCTATCTTGGCAAGGTCCGCAACAAGGAAGTATCAGGTCATGAAAGTTCGCATGCCCATTAAGCCAGCCTGCCTTTTTGATGTATTCTCCCCATGATGTTGGCCATCTTTCTTACGGCCGCAACATTTATCCTGTCCGGCGCCCTTCACTACTGGATCATGTCCCGCTCCATCCGGCATGCTGACCGCATAACGCTTTTTCCTGGCGGCAGGCTCGTGCTCGTGCTCTGTATCTCGGGAATTGCACATCTTTCAGTCGTTGCACTTTATGCGGCCACCTATGGGGCTGGACTGGCGCTGCACCTTGGCAGCTTTGCCGAACTCAAGCCCTTGCGCGCGATGGATGTGTTCTATTTTTCACTCGTCAGCTATACCTCACTCGGTCTTGGCGACATCGTCCCAACCGGTCACCTTCGGCTGGTAGCCGGCGTAGAGGCCTTGAACGGCTTTCTACTGATCAGTTGCTCGGCCGCCTACCTGTTCCTGTTCATGAGCCATCAGGGCAAGGATGGCGCCAGATGATATCCGGGATTTCATCCGCCCTGACCACGGATAAGGAAAAAATGGTCGCAGCCCGGTCTTTCCGTCTGGGGCCGCAATTGCCCCCGGATCGTACCAGGCTTGCACAGGTTTCAGGATGCCTCGTTGTCGTGAGGACGATCCAGTACCCGTTCACTCCCCAAGCGTACAGCAATCGCCGTAGGCGCTGATGGCAGATACAGTCGAAATTCGAGTAACGGCTTTTGTCAATGACGATGTGGATCGCAGTTCGCGAAGAGTTGTAAGGAAGAGTTAGATATGTGCCTGTCACCAGAAGTCAGTTTCGTCGCCGCAGCCGGCCTGATTCCCGCAGGCATGGTCAGTATGCGTCAGGCGTGGCGCACGGACCGCCATTATCTTCCGCTTGCAACCTTGCCGCTCCTCTTTGGTATTCAGCAATTGGCTGAAGGGGTAGTCTGGGTTGCCGGCGCTGGCCAGAACACGGACCTTATCCTGAGCGCCTCACTCGTCTACATGTTCTTTTCCTGGCTCGCCTGGCCTGTCTGGATTCCCGTGTCGACGTTCACACTGGAGCCGCCGCGCCGGAAGCCCTTGTTCCTCATCTTCGTCATTGTCGGCGCAATGCTCGGAGCATTGCAATATGTGCCTTACTTCGCACATGATGGCTGGCTCCACACACGCTTCCTGCCACATGTGATCGTTTATGAAGGCACCGAACTTCTGGATTTTGTCGGGCGGCGCGAATTCACTTATGTTGTCTATATTTCCGTCGTCATCCTGCCGCTTCTGATCTCGTCCATCCGCGGTGTCCGGATCTTCGGTCTGCTGGCGCTCGGTGTCCTGATTACGACGTATACCTTCTTCTCCTACGCCTATGTGTCGGTGTTCTGCTTCGGCGGCGCCGTCATGTCGGCCTACCTGGTCTGGATGATGTTCAAGGGCGATGGGTCCCGGCCATGGCCTCCCGCACTCCATCCGGTATCGTAGACAAGGGACCGGCCGTGGAAGACCCACCTGTGATCATCGCGGGGGCCGGGATTGCCGGCCTGACCTGCGCGATCATCCTTGCCCGGGCGGGCCGGCAGGTAATCGTCCGGGAGTGGCACAATTCTGTCGGCCATCGCTTCCACGGGGACTTCCAGGGGCTCGAAAACTGGAGTCGCAGCGAGGACGCGATCGACTGGTTCGCGCAGACAGGGATTGAACGGAATTTCAGCACCCACGCAGTTCATGAAGGTGTAGCATTCGACGCCCAGGCAACGGCCTATCCCATTCGAAGCGCCCGCCCGCTTTACTATCTGGTTCGGCGCGGAAGCGAGCCGGGCTGTCTTGATCATGGACTGTTGCAACAGGCCCTGATGGCGGGTGTGGATGTCCGGTTTGGCGACCGGGTCACGGATGCCGGCGGCCAGGACGTGCTTGCGATCGGACCGCGGCGCGCCGATGTCATCGCTGCCGGCTATGTTTTCGAAACCGATTGCCCGGATGGCAACTACATTGCGCTCAACAATTCCCTCGCACCCGGCGGATACGCCTATCTCCTGATACGTCAGGGTCGCGGCACGCTCGCCAGTTGCATGTTTAGCGGGTTCAAGCAGCAGGCTGAATATGTTGCGCGAACGGCAGCGTTCTTTGCCGAAGCCACCGGCCTTGATATGCGCAATGCCCGCCCGTTTGGCGGGTTCGGCAATATAAGGGTTGCGCGCACCGCGATGCAGGGCAAGCGCCCCGTTATTGGCGAGCAAGCCGGATTCCAGGACGCGTTGGCCGGATTCGGCATGGGATATGCGCTTCGCTCCGGACAACTCGCCGCTCAAAGCATCCTCACCGGAGCTACTTATCGGACGCTCTGGCGCCGCGACCTTCGGCCCATGCTGCGAACAGGTATCTCCAATCGCTGCCTGTACGAACTGGCAAACGAGCGCCTGCGCCGCTGGGCCCTGAACCGGCTCAGCAGGACAGACGCCGGGCGCAAACTCGGATCGCTCTACAGGCCCTCCCTCCTGACACAGCTTGTCTATCCCGTCGCAAGATGGCGGCTCGGCAAAGCGCTGAACGATCCGAGCTGCGATCACGAGAACTGCACTTGTGTCTGGTGCCAGCATGGGCTGGGTTAGCGTTCCGGCAGATTGCAGGCTGGCCAATTGAACGCACCGCCCGGCGGTCGGCGACGCGAGTACAGCGATCCCTGTCGCAATCACGCCGCAGACAAGGTTTCATTCAGCTCCCCCTGGGGGCTGACTTAATGTCTGCGCCGTAAAATGTGATCGTGCGCCTCGGCTGCATTGAGCTCCCGCGTTGAATTACCCAGACGGACGAAATATTTCGATGTATCCGACAGAAGCAGGAAGACCGGCGTGTCCGAACGCTCAACCAGAACCCAGCAGATCGTCTTTCCGTCGATCGTCAGAAACCTGCTGCGCACGAGTGGACAGACAGCGCTGCCGAGATAGGTCCTGACGATCCCGATCAGGGCACGTTCGAATTCATCCGCCGTAGGGTTCCGAAGTGTATTCAGATCCGGATCAATCCCGAGAAGTTCGCCGTCATCCGCAACACCTATGAGCAAACGTCCGCCTTCATGATTCATGAAGCCCGCAATGGTTTTGGCGATCACCTGCTCGAGGCTTCTGTTCGTTCGCGATTCCCGGATATCCCAGCGCAAGGTCGACTTGAATTCCGTCCGTTCGTTCTCGCCTCCGGCAATCACACCGGGCAGAGCCATCTGAAGGTCTTCCAGCAAGGCTTCGGTCGTGCGCGCCTGCCGTGAAAGCGCAAGGGTCAGCACCGAAAATACGAGCCCCATAATTGCGCCCAGGGCAGCAAAAATGACATTCATGGCCATGAGGTGGAGCAAGGGCGCGCCGCTGACACGTTCCCAGGCGAACTGGCCGAACCCGGAATACCTGCCTGAAAACAGGGAAGCATACTCCATCCAGACCACGAGCGAGTTTACCGGATGCAGGACCAGAACACCGATGATCCCGCCAAGGGCGGCATAGATCACCAGGTGACGGATTTGCCGGGCTTTCTGGCTCATCCTCTCGTCCTTGAGTGATAGCGGTTCATGCGTCCTCCTTGCCGAAACAGGGATGAGGTTCCTGCAGCATGAAACTGCCGCCTGTGTGTTCCCGGACCCGGGCGCGCAACCGCCTCAATCGGAACATGCGAGGATGGCAGGCTGGCTGTGTTTTCCATGCACACCCCCGGCTTCCAGGTGAATGTCTGGCGTTGCCTGCTGATACGGCCCTGACCGCGCGCGCCCTCAATAGAAACTCCAAGCCGGTGAATTTCATGCAGGCGTGTAACGTCTCGGCATCATTCCCGTCCGTTGACCTGGCACGTACCGGGGCGACCAGGCCTGGCCTTGCCGAAAGGGTCATCGAGCAATGAGGGAACAGATGAACGAACGTCCGGATCGCACGCCCGCCCCTGCGCGGAATACACCGGAAGGCCGCAAGGGGCCTCCCCCGCCCTTCTTCGGGATATTGTCCACAGTCGCCGCATTCGGACTCGGCATGGGTGTCGCCAGCTATCTCAGGGACATCGCGCTCCTGGTCGTCCTGCTCGCCCTGACCGCGACCGTCATCGCGCTGGCGAGAATCACTCGCAGGAGCTCTCCGCGCCCCTTGTGGATGGACGGGATCTACTGGACGAGCTGGCTCATACTGGCGGGCCTCGTCATTCTGATCGCAAGAAGTATCCTGACCTGATCCGTTTGCGGTGCACTACCGGGCCAGCCGGTCGAGCCTCTGTCCCGGATTATCGATCACGACGGCCGGGTCGACCGCAGCGACTGTCTTGTCCGTCTCCGGACAGTCGATGGACCGGATAATATGTCCGAGGACGTTCAGCCTTGCTGCACGCTTGTCATCTGTACGGACCACATACCATGGCGCATGCTCGAAATCCGTCTTCAGGAACATCTCGTCGCGCGCGTTCGTATATTCATCCCATTTTTGCAGGGCCACCGCGTCGATCGGACTCTTCTTCCATTGTTTGAGCGGGTCCCGGTCGCGGTCTTCCAGCCGGGTCTCCTGCTCGGTCCGGCTTATGTCGAGATAGTATTTGAGGATTTGCATCCCGTCATGGACGAGCATCTGCTCGAACGCGCCGACCGTCTCCAGAAACGCAGCCACCTCGGCCTTCCGCGCGAATTTCATCACGCGTTCCACACCCGCTCTGTTGTACCAGGAGCGGTTGAACAAGGCGATCTCTCCATCGGCCGGCAGATGCGGCACATAGCGTTGGAAATACCAGCTCCTCGTGTCCCGGTCGGAGGGCTTGCCAAGGGCAACAACCCGCGTATCCCGCGGGCTGAGATGCTCTGAAATCCGCTTGATGACGCCATCCTTGCCGGCTGCATCGCGCCCTTCGAAAAGAATGAGGATACGATGCCCGTGCCGGATCGCCCGCCTCTGGATCTTGACCAGCTCTACTTGCAACGCCCGGAGATCATGCTTGTAGGCTTTTTTTGACACGCCCCTGGCGTCCTGTTCGTCATCGGACATTCTGGTGGCGCCTTTCCTCATTCAGGCAGGATTTCGTTCGCTTTGAAACAGGTATCGGATCTGGCTGATACAGGTAATCCCGCGTCAGCGGAACCGACTCCTGTCGCTTGCCGAGCTGGAGCTGAAACACATTGTGGACACCGTGCCGGAATGAAAGCTCGCTGCATACCAGGTAGAATTCCCACATCCGTACAAAGCGCGCATCGTGCAAGGCTTCGGCCTCAGCAGCGCGCGCCAGAAAGCGCGCCCGCCAGGCTTTCAGCGTTTCGGCATAGTGAAGGCGGAGGACTTCGATGTCGAGCACCGTCAGACCCGCTTGCTCGATTGCCGGCAGGATCTCCGACAGGGCCGGAATGTAACCGCCCGGAAAGATGTGCCTTGCGATCCAGGGATTGGTTGCACCCGGCCTGCCCGCTCGGCCGATCGTATGGACAAGGGCAACCCCGTCCGGGCTCAGGCGCGCTGCAATCTGTCTGAAATATTCCTGATAGTGGGGCACTCCGACATGCTCGAACATTCCCACCGAGACGATCCTGTCATACTCATCCGTAAGAGACCGGTAATCCTCGATCCGGAACGTGGCCTGGTCGCCGAGCCCTTGATCCGCTGCACGCTTGCGAGCTAACTCGTATTGCTCGCAGGAAAGCGTCACGCCTTCCACGCGAACGTCCTCCGACCGGCAAAGATGCAGGGCCAGGCCGCCCCAGCCGCAACCGATGTCCAGCACCCGGTCGCCAGGTCTGAGGCAAAGCTTGCGGGCGATATGTTCTTTCTTGAGTTCCTGGGCCTGCTCCAGCGTGACCTCAGCATCCGGGAAATAGGCGCAGGAATATTGCATGTCCTCATCCAGGAAGAGGCGATAGAGATCATTCCCGATGTCATAGTGATGAGCTACATTGCGCGCGGATCGCTCTTGCGGATTGAATTGCGCAATCAATCGGGCGCTCTTCCTGAACAGCGCCGGCAACCGTGCTGCCGGAAGTCCGTCTGCCAGGAAGTTCACCCAGAAGAGATCCAGCAGGTCGTAAAGGTCGCCGAATTCAATGGTCAGGCCGCCTGCCATGTAAGCCTCGCCGACCTGCAGTTCCGGATCCAGAAGGATCCGCCGAAGCCAGGCATTCGAGGCGATAGCGATCCGGACCGGCCGGACGCGATAGGATCCGTATCTCGCTGTTTTTCCATCCGGAAACCTGACCTCGATGCATCCCTTGCGGATCGCCCGTTCCAGCCTGTTTCTTGCGATCGCGCCTATGAGTGCCATGCCAGATCTCCGTTGGAGTCCACCTGCCGGTCGCCAGGCGGAACTTATTGACTGATACGGAGAAGACGCCCCGCTCCCTCAACCGTTACAGTCGGGCGGGCGCCACGGACGCCCGATAAGGGGCATGCCGGCCGGATGCGTATGAATATGCAGACTGCCCGCCGATCCCGCGAAAGGAACCAAGGGATGACATCTGACAAGGCGCCATCAAGGCAGCGCAGGCGGGCCGTTGAAGCCGCTCTGACCGAGTCGCACCAGGACCTTTACCGCTTCCTGAAACGGAAGATCGGCAATGACGCGGATGCCAGGGACGTGTTGCAGGACTTCTACGTGAAAGCCCTGACGCGCTTTTCCGACCTGAAGGATGAAGACCGCTTGCGCGGCTGGCTCTCTCAGGTTCTGCGCTCGACAATCGCGGACCATTTCCGTGACAGGAAACGTACCAGCGATTTGCTGGCCAGCTATGCTGCCAATGCGGAGCTTCTCTTCGGCGAAGAGGAACTGGACTTCGTGATCTGTGCCTGTCTCTATAAGATGCTTCCGACGCTCAGTCCCGGCTATGCAGACCTAATCTGGCGGGCAGATCTCATCGGAGAACAAAGATCCGCCATCGCTGAAGACCTCGGCCTCAGCGAAGCCGCCCTTCGGGTGAAGCTGCACCGGGCCCGCCGGGCTATGCGCGAACGCCTTGAACAGACCTGCCATACCTGCCTCGAACACGGATACTTCCAGTGCGCCTGTCAGGGATCCGGCAGCAAGGTGCACAGGTAGGGCCTCGGCGCCTGGACCGATCATGCGCCTCCCGGTGCTGGCAACCGCCCACAAGTCCGGGCAATCGGCTTTTGAGGGGTCAGCATCGCCGACACGTATTTCTGAAAAGCAATCCGGCAACCGCCCTGCACGGGGAAACAAAGCGCATGCAGCGAAGGAAGACCATGATCATTGATCCTGAGATGTCCACACGCACCAAGCCAGGATGCAGGATTGCAACCCGCGCCTGCCGACCCTGTCCCATTACGGAAAAATAGTCAGAATCATGGACCACTCGACCCACACGCATCAGGCAGCCGCCTCTCCCGAAACGGCTAATCCTCACAGCCATCACGCTCACAATGGCGCAGGGCATGCCCATGAGGGTCACAATCACGAGGGCATGATCGCCGATTACCGCCGCAGGTTCTGGATCGTCCTGATCCTGACCGTGCCGATACTGGCTCTGGCTCCGATGATACAGACCTGGCTCGGTCTTCAGGACAGTTTACGCTTTTCCGGTGACCGGATCCTTCTCGCCGCGCTCTCAAGCCTTGTCTTCTTCATCGGCGGCTGGCCCTTCCTGAAAGGATTCTGGCAGGAAATAACCGGGCGCGGGATCGGAATGATGACCCTGATTTCGGTCGCGATCACCACCGCTTATGCCTATTCAGTCGGCATGGTCGCGATCGGCAGCGACGAGACCTTTTTCTGGGAACTTGCCACGCTGATCGCTGTCATGCTGCTGGGGCACTGGATCGAAATGAAATCGGTTCTCGGTGCCGGGCGCGCGCTCGAGAAGCTCGCCAGCCTCATGCCGGATGAAGCCCACCTCCTCGCCGACGACGGCTCTGTCAGGGACGTGTCCGTGTCGACACTGCGCGGCGGCGAACAGCTGCTGATCAAGCCTGGCGAAAAGGTTCCGGCGGACGGCATCATCGTTCATGGCGACTCTTCGCTGAACGAATCCATGCTGACGGGCGAATCGAAGCCTGTATCCAAGAGCATTGATGACCGGGTGATTGGCGGGTCCATCAATGGAGAAGGCTCGCTGACCATCCGGGTCGACAAGACCGGAGACGAGACATTCCTGTCGAGCGTGATCAAGCTCGTCAAGGAAGCCCAGGCCAGCAAGTCCCGGACACAGGACCTCGCCAACTCGGCAGCGAAATGGCTCACCTTCATCGCACTCGGCGGAGGCCTGTCGACCTTCCTGTTCTGGACATTTTTTACCGGACAGGGTTTCGGGTTCGCCATGGCCCGCGCTGTCACGGTCATGGTGATTGCCTGTCCGCACGCGCTCGGCCTTGCTGTGCCGCTGGTCGTCGCGCGCTCGACGGCCATCGCAGCAGGCAATGGGCTGCTCATCCGTGACCGGACGGCGTTCGAGGAGGCCCGCAACATAGATGCCATCATATTCGACAAGACAGGCACACTGACCCGGGGCGAGTTCGGAATCACCGATACGCTCGTCTTCGATACCACCCATTCCGAAGAAGAAATCGTCGCCTATGCCGCTTCGATCGAGGCGCATTCCGAGCACCCGATCGCCCAGGGGATTGTCCGCGACTCAAAACAGGCCTGGCCGGTCGAAAAATTCCGGGCGATCCCCGGCAAGGGGGCCTCCGGCGAGGTGAAAGGACACGAGGTAAAAGTCGTCAGTCCCGGCTACCTGCGTGACCAGGGCATCGGCATGGAAGACCCGCGCTTTGAGGAACTGAGCCGGCAGGGAAAGACCGTCGTCTTTGTCCTGATTGACGACCGGCTCGCCGGGGCCATCGCGCTGGCCGATATCGTTCGCGAGGAATCCCGCGAGGCCATCCGGCACCTTCGGGACATGGGCATCAGATGTATCATGCTGACAGGGGACAACCGGCAGGTGGCTGAATGGGTTGGCCGCGAGATCGGGCTGGACGAAGTCATTGCCGAAGTCCTGCCGGAAGAAAAAGCCGCAAAGGTCCGGGAAGTTCAGTCGCGTGGCCTGATCGTGGCCATGACGGGTGATGGGGTCAACGACGCCCCTGCCCTCGCTCAGGCAAATGTCGGCATTGCAATCGGCGCCGGAACAGACGTTGCCATCGAGACGGCAGACATCATTCTCGTGCGTTCAAGTCCTGCAGACGTCGTCGCCATCATCGAACTTGCACGGGCGACCTATAGGAAAATGATGCAGAACCTCGCCTGGGCAACCGGATACAATACGTTCGCCATTCCGGCAGCCGCAGGCCTTTTCTTCCCGTGGGGCGTGATCCTGACCCCGGCAATCGGCGCCGTGTTCATGTCCGCCAGCACGGTAATCTGCGCCGTCAATGCCCAGCTCCTCAAACTGAACCGGCAGCGGGCAGGCACATGACCCAATTATTCCAGGCGATATCGCGTCGAACCGGCCGCACGCGGTCCAGTGCGCAGTCCTGATGGCAGAGGAGAAACGCCATGCAGAAGGATAATAGATCATTTCGGAACCATCACCCCCGGGGCGGACGCCTCTGGTTGCCGATTATCGCCTTTGGCGGCCTGATCGCCTTCTTCCTGCTCTATGAACACCGGGCGCACATCCCGGCCAACGCGGTCTTCTTTCTGGGGTTCCTGCTCTTCTGCGGCGTGATGCACATGTTCATGCATGGCGGACACGCCGGGCACGGAGCCGGCCATGGCCGGCATGAAGATCGTTTCCTGCCCCCATCAGACAACCAGGAAGGACCCGGCCAATGAACCCGTCCATGGCACAGTCCGAATACGGGCTCTGGTTTCTCGCCGTCCTGAACTCTTTGGTCTTCATTATCTTCGCTTTCAGTTTCGCCAAACCGTCGAGATCCAGGGACTGGACCTCTTTCGGCGCCTTCAGTGCCTTCATCATCGCGCTGTTTACGGAAATGTACGGCTTCCCGCTTTCGATCTACTTTCTTGCGCCCTGGCTTGAATCGAAATTTCCCGACATCAACTGGTTCGCCCACGAGTCCGGACATTTCTGGGAGATGATATTTGGCTGGAAGAGCAATCCGCACTTCGGCCCATTCCACTGGGCGAGCCTCGGTCTCATATTTCTGGGCTTTAGCGTCCTGTCTGCCGCATGGCCTGTCCTGCACGGCGCGCTGCGCTCTGGCACACTCGCGCAAACAGGTATCTATGCCCGTATGCGGCACCCGCAATATGCAGGCTTCGTGCTGATCATGTTCGGTTTCCTCCTGCAGTGGCCAACCGTCCTGACCCTGATCATGTTCCCCATTCTCGTATTCATGTATGTCCGCCTGGCATTGAGGGAAGAACGCGATGCCGAAGCGCAATTCGGAGAGATGTACAGCGCCTATGCGGCTGTTACACCCCGCTTCTGGCCACGCTGGGGACACCTGCAGGACATCGAGCGTGCCCCGCACGAATAAGTGTTGATCACGGCAGGCGCGAATTCATGCTTTTCGCGAAGGGACGGCGTATCAAATGGAGATCGTGACGATATTGCCGTTTTGATAGATATATTCCGGAACGGGAAGGTTGAGAGGCGCCGGTCCCTTCCGGACCCGGCCGGACGTATCATAATGTGACCCATGACAGGGACAATACCATCCGCCATAGTCTCCGACATTTCCCTGATTGGGACCAAGCGGAACGCAGCCAAGATGCGTGCAGACGCCAGAAGTTATCAGAATGGCGGGATTGAGGCCCCCATCCTGATTGGGACGCAGGCGCTCTTCGTCGGTCTCCGGGTCGCGAAGCCGCGAAATATTGACCGCACGGGCTTCGGCGATTTCAACTTCCGTCCTGTGCCGGACGAAAAATGGCTTGCCGCCGATCAGGACCCTCAGCTCGCTACCGACCCTTATCTTTGAAATATCGACATCCAGGGAACTGGAGGCTCGCGTATCCCCGGCGGGGTTCATCTGGTCGACCAGCGGCCAGGCCGCCATCGCGGCCCCACCAAACGCGACAGCACCGGTCGCTACAAAAATGAAGTTCCGCCGCTCGTCGCTTGCAGACATCTCGTCGGTCATTCGGACCACTCCCTTATCCGGCCCGCAGCCCCCTTTGCGGTGGCAGGCCTCAGGTCTTCACGATCCCGATCTCGGTTATGCTTTGCCCCGGAGGGGCGGTCCTGCAATGCACCGGGATCGTGGGGGGAAGGACGCACGGGAACATTGCAGGACCTGACGGCAATGTGTGGGACCATTGCCGCTGTCTCTGTTTTTGCGCCAAACGGTGCCTCATCTATTGAGGACGAGGTCCGGAGCGGACGCAAGATTGCGGTCTGTTGGCCGGGCCTATTGAGTCCCGTCACCGCCCCCCTGACCCTCAGTCTTCGGACAGTGATCGGCGGGGTCATGTTCCTTTGCTTCATGCTTGGCATCGCAATCATCGGCGCCTATCTGGTTCATCTTCGTACCATCCTGGCCCATCATCATGCCATCGCCGTCCATTTTCATGCCGTCATGGTCCATCATCATGCCGTCGCCGCCCATTTTCATGGCGCCGTGATCCATCATGTTGCCGCCTTGCGTCATCATCTGGCCACCGGTCATCTGGCTCTCCATACCGGCCTTGCAATCAGGCATGCCTTCATGGCCCGTCATGCAGGAAGCTCCGCCAGCAGCACCGGATTCGGCGGCGGGCTTGTCGCCATGATCGTGAGAATCGTGACCGCCCTGAGCCAGTGCCACGGGCGATAGGGCGAGCATTGCAACCGCTATCCAGACAGGTTTCATGAGTAAACTCCTTTTCAAACCTCGGGAACGCAAGGGGATGTGCGCTCCTGAAACGTATTACGTCGCATGTGCGTGCGCCCCTCAGGCAGACAGCCTTGCGCACTGCAAATATGTTTCCTGACCGACCAAGGGGTTCCATGACCGGCCCGCACGCGCTTGCCATCCTCGTTATGCTCCTCTGGGCCGGTTGTTATCCGTTTATTGCAATGGGCCTGTCTGATGCGCCTCATCTGACGTTCGCCGCCTTGCGCGCCCTTCTTGCAGGAGGCGGCCTTCTTGCCATTGCCGGTGCACGGAAATGCCGCCTTCCTTCCAGCGCGGCGGAATGGGGGTGGATCTGCCTGACGGGGCTCAGCATGACCAGTCTTGGCTATTTCGGCATGTTCCACGCTTCCGAATTCGTGTCTCCGGGGCTGGCCACCATGATCGAAAGCCTCCAGCCCATGATGACGGCCCTGCTTGCCTTCCTGTTTCTCGGGGAGCGCCCCCGCCTCGTGAACTGGACGGGCCTCGTTCTGGGGGCTGTCGGTGTTTCCCTGGTCGCTGCCCCGAAAATCCTTGCTGCAGGGGGTGACCAGGCCCTGAACGGCATGGGCTTCGTCATGATTGCCACAGGCGGTGTGGCGGCAGGCAATATCGCGATCAAGAATGTGTCCGCCAGCGTCGATGCATCCATGGCCATGGGATTGCAGCTCGTGATTGGCGCCGTGCCTCTGGCCCTGCTTGCAGCATTCGGCCCGGACCCGCTCGCCATCACCTGGTCCGCACGCTTCGCGCTCTCCCTGACAGTCCTGGCACTTCCCGGTACCGCACTGGCCTACTGGCTCTGGCAGAAGGTCCTGCAATCGCTGGACGTCTCAGAAGCGGCCAGCTTCAGCTTCCTGGTACCGCTGATCGGCGTCAGCGCCGGCGCCGCCTTCTTCGGGGAAATCATCGGAGGAAATGTCGCGCTTGGTGCGATGCTGGCCGCGCTTGGACTATATCTCGCGTCCAGCCGGATCCCCCGGACGTCACCCTTACCTGGGCGGCGCGATCACTGATCGGCGGACTCGACCTGCGCCTGGAGGATTTTTCTTGCCCGGTAGACGCGCGTCTCGACGGTTTTGACCGATACGCCGAGAATATCTGCGACCTCGATCTGCGGCAGGTCCTGCAGGACCTGCAGCGTGAACGCCACCCTCAGCTTCTCCGGCAATTCGTCGATCATGGCGGACACGCGTCTCAGCTCATCGTGAATTTCAAAATCGCCCGGGATGTCCGTCCCGTGGTCCGCGATATCCGGACGGTCCGGAACGTCGAGCGGCGCGGCCTGGAAGAAGAAACTCCTTACCGCACGTTTCCTTCCGTGATCGCGCACCTTGTTGAGGGCGATATGATAGATCCATGTCGAAAACTTGCGTGACGGATCATAGCGGTCGATTGACCGCCAGGCGGCCGTGAATGCGTCCTGGAGCACGTCATACGCGTCCTCATCCCCTCGCATGGACCGGTGAATGTAGCGATAGAGCGGCTCCTTGTAGCGGCGCATAAGCTCGGTGAAGGCGCGCTCCTCGCCTCCCGCCGCCGCAATGGCAAGTTCCGCGTCTGTTCGCTCACTATGGGCCACGCGACTATGTCTATTGCTCCTTCAGTGCCCGAACGATTTCCTTGTCGAATGCCTTTGCCTGCTCCTCATCCAGTATCTCGCGCATCTCGAACACATGCTCGATGGTAAGCTTCTGCAGCTCCCCCATGGCCTCGTGAAAATCATCAATCGCCGCCTGGACAGCGGGGGAATTCGCCTTGTCGGTCTCGATCGCGTCGGCGAGCGCGAGATTGGCCGCTCGCAACCTTGCTTCAAGCGCCTTCTTGCGCGCCGCGAACTTGCGTTCAATGACTGCAAGGCGCTGCTCCTGTGCGTCGGAGAGCTCGAGGTCCTTGTGGATCAGGTCATGTAAACTGGAAGCCCGCTGGACCTCCGGCGCCGGGGACCAGTTTCCGGCAAGAAAAACGCCGGTCATGCCTGCGCACAGCGCAACAAAGGAAACGATGATCCAGTGTTCAAGCCGCATAAGCTTTCCTAGCGCAATAAACCGGAAGGCCCGTACGGCGCCTCAATCGAAAACACCGAAAGCTCGTTCGGTCCGGAAGTTCTGGGAACAGAGATGACCCCGACGAAGAGACCGACCGCAAGCGCAACGGCAATGCTGCGGGAGAGCACAGGCATGGCGGAAACCTGGCCATTGGTTGCAACGCCGAAAAGGCCTCCCCTTTGTGTTTCCGTGGCCCGTGCATCGACCCGGGCCCAGACTTCGGGCTCGATATGGCTGAGGTCGCGATCGGCCGGCAGGGCCTTGATCCCCGCGATGAGGGCGTCGAGATCCTTGTTCATGGCGCTCTCCTTTCAGATAGCAAGATTAGGGAGGATTACGTATTGCCCTGTACGCGGCAGTTTCAACACCCCCTCATGAATCTACTGCTAATAATTGGTATGCATCGACAAGCGTCCTTGCAATCAGCTGACTGCACGGGCTGTACCGAACCGCCAGATTGCCTGTTTGCAGGAATTTCGTCGCTTGGCGAGAGGGAGACATGACGCAAATGAGGAAAAAAATCACAGAACTCGACCCGGCCCGCAGGCCACTGCGATTTGCCCTCTCCTATGTCCTCGTCCTGACTGTCGTCAATCTCGTCTGGGAAATCGCGCAATTGCCGCTTTATACCCTCTGGACCGAAGCCTCGTTGGCCGAAAAGACTTTCGCGATCCTTCATTGCACGATCGGGGACGGGCTGATCGGGTCAGCAACGCTTGCCCTGGCTCGGCTTGCCTTCGGCGGGCGGCACTGGCCCGCGCAGCACTACTGGCGCGTTGCGCTGGCAGCGACGCTTCTGGGGATTGCCTATCTCATTTTTAGTGAGTGGCTGAATGTCAGCCTGCGCGGCAGCTGGGCCTATCGGGACGCCATGCCGACAGTCGGTCCCCTGGCCACAGGCCTTGCCCCGCTCCTGCAATGGGTCATCCTGCCACCATTGGTTTTCCTGCTGACGCGCAAGGCGCGGCTTTTCTGAACGACTGACGGTCTGCACAAGCGGCTGTTGCCTGGGAATTGCCCTGTTTTGGTCCGGTACGGGCGGGATCTGGTCCGGAAGCCTTTTGCTACCCGGCATGAGGGGAAGAGGGAGGCACGGCGTATGTGTGATTGTTGGCGGCGCATGAGGCGCACAAGGCAATTGGAACCCGGCGAATCATGACAGCACATTGGCAGGACGGATATGGCGTGATCGTCCACACGGAAGAAACCCGTCTGCGCCTTGAAGACATTCTGCATTCGGCCCGGCGCGGCGAGCTGGCCCTGACCGAGCCGCAGGCAGAAAGCGTGCTGGCAGCAACCGACCGGCTGGCAAATGCGGCGATGTGGCTCGTCGCGCACATGACTTACGCCCGCCGGGTCGATCTGTCCGGAAACCCTCTTTCAGCCGAGGATTTCAAGCCGTCTCCCGAAGGCCACACCGGCGGCTCGCTGAACATGGCGATCGCCTTTGCGGGCTACCTTGCAGCCAACGCCCTGAGCGGACACACACGCGCCTGGACACTTGGCCAGGGCCATTGCGTGGCCGCGATCGAAGCGGTCAACACACTCACGGGCGATGTATCCGCTTCGCAGCGCGGCCGGTATGACCGCAGCGAAGCCGGACTGACCCGGCTCGTCCGCGATTTTTACAGCTATGCCATGACGTCCGATGGAAAGCCGGCCGTTCCCCTTGGAAGCCACGTTAATCCAAATACGGCCGGCGGCCTCTCGGAAGGCGGGTACCTCGGCTTTGCAAGCCTGCAATATATCCATATGCCGTTGCCTGGGGAACGCCTGGTGGCATTTCTGAGCGATGGCGCGTTCGAGGAGCAGCGCGGATCCGACTGGGCACCGAGATGGTGGCGCGCCTCCGACAGCGGCTTTGCCATTCCGGCGATGGTCCTCAATGGGAGGCGGATCGAACAACGAACGGAAATCTCCCAGGAAGGCGGTCTCGACTGGCTGGTTCGCCACCTTGAACTGGGCGGGTTTGACCCGATCATCCTGGATGGTCACGATCCCCTGTCCTATGCCTGGGGCATCCTTGAAGCCGAAAAGCGGCTGGCCGGACTTGCAGGCGCCGATGGCCCCTATCCAGCAAGGCTCCCCTATCTCATAGCACCTTGCGTAAAGGGTTACGGTTTCCCGGGCGCCGGGACCAACCGGGCCCATAACCTCCCTCTCGCCGGCAACCCCCATACCGACCCCGCAGCGCGAGCGGCCTTCAATGAAGGGGCAAGGGCGCTCTTCACACCACATGATGTTCTGGATGACGCAATCCGCTCACTGAGCACCCACAAGGCGCAAGAGCGAGCGCCGGAAAGCCGGAACGCCTGCGCCGTTCGAAATGTACCGGGCCCGCACCTTCCTCCACACGCGGCGGCAGGGTCCGGAAGCGAGCCCCCGGCCTGCGCCATGGACGGCATCGACCGGTGTTTCGCCGGCATTGCGGGCGCCAATCCGCACCTGCGCATCCGGGTTGCGAACCCCGACGAGCTTCGCTCGAATCACATGCCGCTCACGCTGGAACTGCTGAAACACCGGGTCAACGTCCCCGAACCTGGCACGCCGGAAGACATCAATGGCTCGATCATTACCGCGTTGAACGAAGAAGCCGTCATCTCGGCTGTGCTCGGCAACAAGGCCGGACTGAACCTGGCGGTCAGTTATGAAGCCTTCGCCATGAAAATGCTGGGCGCCCTGCGGCAGGAAATCATCTTTGCGCGCCGCCAGAAGGAACTCGGCCAGCCCCCCGGCTGGATCAGTGTCCCCCTGATCGCGACATCCCACACCTGGGAGAACGCCAAGAACGAGCAATCTCATCAGGATCCGACCCTGCCCGAAGCCCTGCTCGGCGAGATGTCCGATACGGCGCGTGTCATCTTTCCGGTCGACGCAAACAGCGCCGCGGAAGCCCTCCACAGTGTCTATCGCGGACGTGGCGAAATCGCCTGTCTTGTCATTCCCAAACGGCAGGTCGGCGATCTGCTCTCTCAGGAACAGGCCGCCGATGCTCTCAGGATCGGCGCCATCCGGATTGCCGGAGACCTCGAATCCGCACGCGTCCAGTTCGTCGCCATCGGCGCCTACCAGGCGGTCGAGGCGCTTGCGGCCCATGACCGGCTGGCCGGGCGCGGCGTGGCCTCCTGCGTCACCCTGGTGCTTGAACCCGGTCGGTTCCGTTCCGGCCGGGACCCGATCGAAACGGGCAGCACCGCACCGGATCATATTGTCCGCGCCCTGTTCCCGACCGGCCTGCCCCGCATACTCCTGACCCATACCCGGCCGGAACCCATGACCGGCCTGCTCAGACGTATCGACGAAGGCCCCGGCCGGCTGCGGGCGCTCGGATATCTCTCACGAGGCGGTACACTGGATGTACCAGGAATGCTGTTTGCCAATCGCTGTACCTGGGCCCACGCGGTCGACGCGGCCATGACGATCGCCGGTCTCCGGCAGACCGGCCTGCTCACGGAAGATGAGCGCCGCGCCATTGAAGGTAACGGCGACCCGTCCGTGCTGAAACAGGTTTTACCCATCCACCGAACGGAGACCGTGCAATGACTCTGACCCTGACGAGCCTTGGGGGAGCGGGAACCGTTACAGGTTCGCGCCACCTTCTCGAACATGACGGACAGCGCCTGCTGATCGATTGCGGCCTGTTCCAGGGATTCAAGGGCTTGCGGGAGCGCAACTGGGCGCCCTTCCCCGTCGACCCGTCCTCGATCGACGCCATTGTCCTGACGCACGCCCATATCGACCATAGCGGCTATCTGCCAAAACTGGTCAGGGAAGGCTATCGTGGCCCGATCTACTGTTCCGGGGCGACGAAGGACCTTTGCGAAATTCTTCTGCGCGACAGCGCATATATATCCGAGCGGGACGCCGAACGCGCAAACCGCTATCGCTACACAAAGCATGAGCCGGCAAAGCCGCTTTACACGGTGGCGGATGCCGAAGCTGCAATCGCGCAATTGGTGCCGGTTGCGTTCCATACAGATATCGCGCTCGACATCGGAGCCCGCGTCTACATGCGGCGCGCAGGCCATATTCTCGGCGCCTCCACGCTGGAAGTGAAATGGGGCGGGAAGACGATTGTCTTTTCCGGGGACCTCGGACGATATGATGACCCGTTCATGTTCGATCCCGAACCCGTCCGCAAGGCCGACTATGCCGTTATCGAGTCCACCTATGGGGACCGGACCCACCCGAAGACCGACCCCATGGAGCAGCTTGGCGAGGTCATCGGCCGTACCGTCGGCCGCGGCGGGACGGTCGTCATTCCGGCTTTTGCCGTCGGACGCGCCCAGCTGCTTCTCTATCATATCTGGATGCTGAAGAAGGCCGGACGCTTTGCAAACGTCGCGATCTATCTCGACAGCCCCATGGCCATCAACGCGACCGAGCTTCTTTGCGCCCACCTCGATGATCACAGATTTACACCCGATGTGTGCATGGAGACCTGCAACATTGCCAGTTATGCGCGTGACGTCGAAGCCTCCAAGGCGATCACAAGCGACCGCATGCCAAAGGTGGTGATCGCAGCGAGCGGCATGATGACCGGCGGCCGGGTCCTGCATCATGTCGAAGCCTTTGGCGGGGACCGGAAGAACACGATCCTGTTCGCGGGCTACCAGGCGGCCGGGACGCGCGGCGCAAAGATCCTCGAAGGTGCCAGGTCAGTTCGCATGTTCGGCAAGGAAGTTGAGATTAGAGCGGAAATCGCCAGCCTCCCCGCCTTGTCAGCCCATGCCGATGCCGATGAACTGATAAAATGGCTGGATGGCTTTGCGGCCCCGCCAGCCAGGACATTTATCGTTCACGGGGAACCGGAAGCCTCCAGCCATTTCCATGACAGGATACAGGAGGACCTGGGCTGGCCCAGCGATGTTGTCCGCATAGATCATACCTACGATCTCGCAGGAGGTGCTTGATCGTGCCCGGCGATCATGTTCCCGGCGGCCAGCCCCTGAAGGCCCGGCGCCTGAAATGGCACACCCAGGACGATGCCATCATCCTCATGCGCACCGACTGTCCGGTCTGCCGCGCCGAGGGCCTGACATCACGTTCCAGAATCCTTGTCACCTGTGGCACAAGATCGGTGATCGCCACGCTGCACCAGATCGAGGACGACTGGCTGCCCCTTTCTGAGGCGGGACTTTCGGAAGCCGCCTGGAAGCGGCTTGGCGCTGTCCCGGGTGCAGACCTCGGCATTGCCCACGCACCGACGCTCCCATCCCTGTCCGATGTCCGCCAGCGGATGACCGGAAGACGGCTTGGCGCGGACGCTTTCGACAGGATCATTTCGGATATCGCATCGGGGAAATATTCCGATGTGCACCTAGCCGCTTTCATATCCGCCTGCTCCACCCTGAAGCTCGATCTCGGGGAAATGAAAGCCCTGACACATGCCATGGTCGGGGCGGGCGAACGGCTGAGCTGGGATGCGGACCTGGTAATCGACAAGCATTGCATCGGAGGCCTGCCCGGCAATCGGACAACGCCGATCGTTGTGGCGATCCTTGCCAGTCAGGGCCTGACAATACCGAAGACCTCTTCGAGAGCCATCACGTCTCCAGCCGGAACCGCCGACACAATGGAAACTCTCACTCGCGTCGATCTGTCGATGTCCGAGATCCGCCGGGTTGTCGAAGCAGAGGGTGGATGCCTTGCCTGGGGCGGCGCCGTCCAGCTGAGCCCCGCCGACGACGTGCTTATCCGGATCGAGAGAGCTCTCGATATCGATGCCGAAGGCCAGCTGATCGCGTCCGTCCTGTCGAAGAAGATCGCTGCGGGCGCAACCCATGTCGTACTCGACCTGCCGGTTGGGCCGACCGCCAAATTGAGAAGCCGGCCGGATGCTGAAGCATTGATCGAACACATGACGGCGGTCGCCGGGGGGTTCGGCCTGCAGACCCGGTTTGTATTGAGCGACGGCAACCAGCCCGTCGGCCGCGGGATCGGTCCGGCCTTGGAAGCATGGGATGTCCTGCACGTCCTCCAGCGGCAACCGGCCGCGCCTCTCGACCTGCGGGCGCGCGCGATTACCCTTGCCGGGGCAGCGCTTGAACTTGCAGGCCGCGTGGCGGAAGGCCAGGGCGGAGACGTAGCCCGCGAGGCGCTTGATGACGGATCGGCCTGGTCGAAATTCCAGGCCATATGCGAAGCGCAGGGCGGGCTTCGGGTCCCCCCTGTCGCGGACCACTCAGCCCCTCTCCTCCCCCGCCTTGCTGGCAGGCTGACGCGCATCGACAACCGCAAGCTTGCAAGACTCGCAAAACTTGCCGGCGCGCCGGAACGTCCTGCCGCCGGCGTTACCCTTCACAAGCGCCTTGGAGACTGGCTGAACCGGGACGAACCCATTGCCACCATCCATGCCGAGGCGCCGGGCGAACTTGGCTATGCCAGGGATTATGCCCGCAGCCACACCGACATGTTCACCATTGAAAGCTCTCCAGAATGACGCTCTATATTCCCCTTCCAGGCAACACCGCCATGGCCAGCGAGCTCGCCCGGCTGACGGGGGGTGAACTGGGCACTCTTGCGGTCCGCCGGTTTCCCGATGAAGAAACCTATGTCCGCATTGAAACCGATGTCAGAGGAAAGCATGTCGATCTGGTCTGCACGCTTGCGCGCCCCGACCCTCAGTTGACCAGGCTCCTCTTTGCCGCCGCGACGGCCCGCGAGCTCGGCGCAGAATCCGTCGGACTGATTGCCCCCTATCTCGCTTACATGCGCCAGGACCGGCGATTTTCCGAAGGAGAGTCCGTGTCAGCACGGCATTTTGCCCGGATGCTGTCGAGCGTTTTCGACCGGCTGGTCACCGTCGATCCGCATTTGCACCGGATACATGATCTGGGAGAAATCTTCCCGATCGCCACACGGGTTATCCATGCAGCACCTGCCCTTGCCGACTGGATCTGGCAGAATGTTGAAAACCCCCTCGTGATCGGACCCGATTCCGAAAGCGAGCAATGGGTGTCCGATGTGGCCTCCCGGGCGGGCGCGCCTTACCTGGTCCTTTCCAAGACACGCCACGGAGACCGTGATGTCGAAATCGCGGCGCCTGGCCTCGCTGATTGGGCCGGACGGCAACCAGTCCTGATCGATGACATCGTCTCTTCCGGACGGACGATGATCGAGGCTGCCCGGCATTTCCAGTCAGCTGGCTTCCCGAAGCCCGTCTGCGTCGTGGTACATGCAATCTTCGCCGATCAATCCTATGCGAGCCTTCAAACCGTCGCCTCCCGGATCGTCTCCACCAACAGCGTCCGTCATCCGTCTGCTGAAATATCCATCGCGCCCCTCCTGGTTGAGACTGGCAAGGCAAACACAGGCGCCTTCGGGTCGCACTGAAGACCGGCAGGAATTGCTGGCGGTGTCCCCCAAGGGAACGAAGCCTCGCATATGTGGAAGCTCCAGAGAGGGCGAGACGGTCCGCCTGAACGGCAAGGCGGACCCTACCCGCCATCCCGGCCGTTCGGCCTCCGCGGGCCGGGCTCTTCCGGTGGAAGGCTCTCGGCACTTTTTTTGAGGGGTCATGCTACCAAGTGCGTAGTGGAGGCAGATGATAAATACCTGAATCGAGGGGGTGAACCATGACCTGCGCCAAATATCGATCTGTGGCCCTTGCGACAGTGGCCCTGATCGGACTGCCGGCACTTGCCCAGGAGACACAGGAACAATCCCCTCCCGATCCGCAGACAGCCGCGCTTCTGGAACGGATCGAACAGCTGGAGGCCGAACTGGCGGATCTTCGCGGTGTGGTCCTGCAATCAACCGAAACGGCCAGCAAGGCGGAAGCCGCGGCCCAGGACGCAGTCGACCGGATTGCTGAGGTACAGGATCAGACATCTCCCGCTCCGTCCTATGCCGTCTCGCCCGGCATGCCCGACACGAAGTGGCACCTTGCCGGGTATGCCGATGTCGGGTTCGTCGGCGGTGACACGCCCGGACCGGATAGCTTCGTCAGCGGCAAGTTCAATCCCGCCCTACATTTCCAGTACAAGGATTTCCTCATCTTTGAAGGAGAATTCGAATACGCGACGACTGGTGATGGCAAAACGGAATCGGAACTCGAGTACTCTCAGATCGATCTTGTATTGAATGACCATGCCGTCCTGGTCGTTGGGAAATATCTGAGCCCGATCGGCCAGTTTCAGGAACGGCTTCATCCAAGCTGGATCAACAAGGTACAAGGCGCACCCGCCGGGTTCGGTCATGATGGCGTTCAGCCGACGAGCGACACCGGTGTCCAGCTGCGGGGCTCGATCCCGGCCGGCTCCACCCGCCTGACCTACGCTCTGGCTGTCGGCAACGGCCCCCGCACAACGTCTGAGGGCGGTGTCGAACTCATGGGGATGGGGAGCGACGACAATTCAAATAAGTCTGTCGGAGGACGGGTAGGATTTTTCCCGATGCCGGCCCTGGAGGTCGGCGGCTCCTACCTGACCGCACGCGTCGATGGCATCATGAACCCCGACATGCCTGTTCCTTCCGGCTCCGGACTTCCGCTCGATGCCCGCTTTCAATTGTGGGGCGTTGACGCGGCCTATACGAAGGGACCGCTTGCAGCCCGTTTCGAATACCTGAAATCCGAACGCGGCAAACTCTTCACGGCAACAGATGAAGAGCCTGACGGTGTCCTGTTGCCGGATCTGGAAATGGAGGCCTGGTATGGGCAAGTGTCATACCGACTGTCCGGCTTCAGTGACTCCGAAATCATCCACAGGCTGGAACCTGTCGTCCGGTACGGGGAATTCAGCATCAGCGGGCACCCCGAACTTGAAGAAGAAAACGCCCAGAACCGCCTGAACGCCGGACTGAACTACTGGCTGGCACCGACCATTGTCGCCAAAGCGGGCCTGGAGTGGCGGGATTACACGGTGCCCGGCGTCCCGGACGAAACGCTCATCCAGTTTCAGCTTGGTTACGGGTTCTGATCCCGAAGAAAGGAGGACATGATGAAGTCCTGCATAATACCGGCATTTACCCTGGCAGCCATCCTCCTGACAGGCGGGTCAGCGGCCATTGCCCAATCAGTGAGCCAGTCAGCGCCTGAAGAAACGCCCGCAACTGAGAGTGCGGCCGAGACCGATCCGATGCAGGTCGTACGCGGAGCGAAAGCCTGGAACGAAACCTGTTCGCGTTGCCACAATCTCCGCTCACCCAGTGAGCTGACGGACGAGGAATGGGACGTTTCGGTCACGCATATGCGGGTGCGCGGCAACCTTCCCGCCTCCGACGTGCGGGACATCCTGGCCTTTCTGCAAGCCAGCAACAATCAATAATCCCTTCTCTTAAAGGATGCGTCTCATGCCTTTCCCCAAAAAGACCGCACGTTTCGGCCTGTCCGCCCTGATGGCTGTCATGGTCCTTGCGGCGCAAGCAAGCGCGCAGGAAGACCCCGATCCCGCGCGTGGCAAGAGGGTCTATCGCGGGACATGTATTGCCTGCCACGGCCCGACGGGCAAGGGCGGCATCCCGGGAACCCCCGACTTCACGAAGGGCAATGGCGTCCTGTCACAGGATGACAGTGTTCTGACCGATCACATCCGGAACGGATTCCGGAGCAAGGGGTCGACCATGCCCATGCCGGCAAAGGGCGGAAATCCGAAACTGACCGATCAGGATATCCAGAATGTCCTGGCTTACCTGCACGAGGAGTTCGGCGAGGAGAATTGATATGCGCCGGCGCGGCCTTTCCAGCGGCAAGCCGATCGCATCCGCGGCCCCGGATCTCCGGGTCCTGTCGCCGACCGGACCCATCCTCTGCCTCTGACGCTCGAGATCGTCCGTACAGAAACCCGAAAACCGGAGAAAAGGCCCCGTGAAATATAGACACCTGCTTGCAGCGCTCCTTCTGGGCAGTGCGATAGCCTTTCCATCGGGCGGCCTTGCACTTGCGCAGGCGCCCCTGACCCTGCCGGAAGCTGTCGACATCGCGCTCGGTGCCGATGATCCGAGCGTCGCAAGGCTGGAACAGGAAGCGCTTGCCTTTGACGACAAGGCGGTCGCCGAGAGCCAGTTGCCCGATCCGGTTGTCAGCGCCCAGATCGCCAATGTCCCGTTTCCCAGCCTCGACTATGACCGGGAACCGATGACGCAGCTGAAATTCGGCGTGCGCCAGGCGCTTCCAAAAGGTGAGACGCTTGCCCTGGCGCGTGAAAAACAGACGGCTCAGGCACAAAGCGCACGGTTTCACAAATCCCTGCAGGAACAGCAAATTGCTCTTGAAGCGCGCCAGACCTGGCTTGAGCTCTCCTATTGGCGCGATGCGCGAAGGCTCACGCTTGAAAGTCAGCGCAAGGTCAGTGAACTTGGCGGCGTCGCCCAGGCCGACTATGCCAGCGGCCGGTCTTCCCTACAGAATGTCCTGCGCATTGATCTGGAAACCTCTTCGCTGGACGCGCGGCTTGTCGACATCCAGCGCAATGAGGACCGGGCCAGGGCAGACCTGATCCGGCTGATCGGCCCCCTGGAAGGGGCGAGGCCGCTTGCATCAGGCGCCCCCATTCTCCCCCCGGTCACCGGTGAAGATCTCATTCGGGAACGCCTTGCCAGCCATCCCTCGCTCCGGGCTCTTGATGCCAGCGTCACATCGAAGAGCCGGGACGTCGACATTGCTGCGGAACAATACAAGCCGGGTATCAGTTTCGATGCCCAATACGGCATCCGGGACTCGCGGTCGGACTTCGGATCCGTCGGGGTCGCCGTCTCGCTCCCCCTCTTTTCGAAAAAGAACAAGGATTATGCCCTGCGCGCGACAAAGCGGCTGCGCGAAGCGGAGAGACTGGCGCGGGACACACAGGCCCTGGAACTCGAACGTGCGCTGCGCCGGGACTGGGCGCAATATACGCGCCTGGGCGAACAGATAGAGGTCTATGAAACCGATGTCCTCGATCGTGCCCGGGACACCCGCGAAGCAGCCATGGCCGCCTACGGCAACAATCTTGCCGATTTTGCCGAACTCGTCCGCGCAGAACTCGCCGTTCTGGATACGGAACTGACTCTCAGCCGGCTGAGAGTCGACCGGCTGCAGGCGCAGGCAAACCTTCTGTTCCTGAGTGGAGACTAGCATGCGTAACACAAAGCTTATCCTGCTCGCGGCCGCATTCGGTCTCGGGCTTGGCGCCGGGGCCGTGGTCATGAGCCTGGTCAGCGGTAGCGCCGATCAGGCATCCGGGAAGCAGCCTTCAGCAGAAAGGAAGCCCCTCTACTGGGCCGCGCCAATGGACAAGAGTTACCGCAGCGACTCTCCCGGCCTGTCGCCCATGGGGATGGAGCTTATTCCGGTTTATGCCGATGACGAGAGTGAGGGCGACGATCGCAACCTCGTCAGGATCAATCCGGCAGTCGAGAACAATATCGGGGTCAGGACAGCGATTGTCGCCACCAGCGAAGCGCTTCCCGCCGTCGAAACCGTCGGCACGGTCCAGATCGACGACGACAATACCTCGGTTGTGGACGTTCGGACCGAAGGCTGGATCGAAAACATGCCCGTCAAGGCGATCGGCGACGAGGTGAGAAAGGGACAATTGCTGTTCCAGATCTATTCGCGCCCCCTCGTCAGTGCGCAGGACGAGTATCTGCAGGCGACGCGCATGGGCAACCAGAACCTGATCACGGCCACAAAATCACGGCTGGTTTCCCTCGGCATGAGTAACCGCGCCATCGAGAGCCTGAAGGAGAGCGGCCAGTCCGAGCGCCTGCTGAATGTCTATTCTCCGAGAAGCGGCATCGTCACGCAGATGGGCGCTGGCGAAGGTGCGTTCGTCAAACCCGGCATGAACGTGCTCAAGATCGCCGACCTCAGAACGGTCTGGGCAATTGCCGATGTCTATGAAGACCAGGTCCACCAGGTCCGTCCCGGTCAGGAAGTCACCATGCGGATGAGTGGGATGCCCGGCCGCGAATGGAAAGGCCTCGTTGAATATATTTACCCGACCGTCAACGCCCGGGCGCGGACCGTTCAGGTCCGGATCAGCTTTGACAACAAGGACGGGCTGCTGAGACCGGACATGTTTGTGCGTCTCAGGATCGAAACCAGCTCCGACGTTCCGTCCGCAGACGCATCGGACAAGGTCGTCATTCCGCGCGAAGCGCTCATCCGGACCGGACGCACCGAACGCGTCATCCTGGCGCTGGGAGATGGCAGGTACCAACCGGCCCAGGTGGTGTCCGGCCGTGAAATCGGGGACGATATCGAAATCTTGTCCGGTCTGGCCGCCGGGGAAAGAATTGTCGTCTCATCGCAATTCCTGCTCGACTCCGAAGCGAGCCTGCGCGGAACCATGCTGAGGCTGACGGCCGGCCAGGACGAAGATGCGCCCATGAATATGGGTTCGTCATCCGAAATGCGGCAGGAAGGCGCGCCAGAAACACAGCCCGCCGATACGGCGCAGACTCGCGGCATGGTCGTATCTGTCATGCAGGCGCATGGCATGGTGACCATCGAGCACGCCCCGGTCGAAGCCCTCGGCTGGCCATCCATGACCATGGCGTTTGTGACGGATCCGGCTCTGCTGAAAGACATCGGCAAGGGAGACAATGTCGACATTACAGTCAGGGCCGCGCCGGACGACAATGGAAATTACGTCCTCTCGGACATCCGCAAGATCTCGCCGGCCCGGGTGGACGCACAATGATTGCAAGTCTTGTCCGCTGGTCCATCGGGAACCGGGTCCTGATCCTCCTGCTCGCCGCACTCCTGGCCGTCTGGGGCGGGTACACCCTTAAAAAGACGCCCCTGGATGCCATTCCGGACCTCTCTGATGTTCAGGTCATTATCAAGACCACCTATCCGGGCCAGGCGCCCCAGGTCGTGGAAGACCAGGTGACCTATCCGCTGACGACGGCCATGCTGGCCGTGCCCGGCGCGGTCACGGTCCGCGGGTACTCGTTCTTCAATGACAGTTTCGTCTATGTCATCTTCGAGGACGGAACCGATCTCTACTGGGCCCGCTCGCGGGTTCTTGAATACCTCTCCCAGGTCGCACCGACATTGCCAGCGGCCTCCCGCTCCGCGCTGGGTCCGGACGCAACCGGGGTCGGCTGGGTCTATCAGTATGCGCTGGTCGACCGGACCGGCCGGCACGACCTCTCCCAGCTCCGCTCCATACAGGACTGGTTCCTGAAATACGAATTGCAGACGATCGACGGGGTATCCGAAGTCGCAACGATCGGGGGCATGGTCAAACAATACCAAGTCGTCGTTGACCCGGAAAAACTCCGCACGTACGGCATTCCGCTGGACAAGGTCCGTTCCGAGATCGTACGCGGCAACCAGGAAACGGGTGGCCGCGTCATCGAAATGGCCGAAGCCGAGTACATGGTTCGCGCGTCCGGCTACATCAAGGGCATCAAGGACCTCGAATCCATTCCCCTGTCGGTGACTGACAAGGGCACGCCGATCCTTCTGCGGGATGTTGCCCAGATCCGCCTCGGCCCGGAACTCAGGCGCGGAATCGGCGAACTCAATGGTGAGGGCGAAGCGGTCGGCGGCGTGATAATCATGCGCTACGGCGAAAACGCCATGCGCACGATCGACCTCGTGAAAGAGAAACTGGAAACCCTGAAGGAGAGCCTGCCTGAAGGTGTCGAGATCGTGACGACCTATGACCGGTCTTCCCTGATCGAGCGGGCGGTCGATACGTTGAAGGAGAAGCTCGTCGAGGAATTTATCGTCGTGCTCCTGGTCTGCGCCCTGTTCCTGTTCCACGTTCGCAGCGCGGTTGTCATCCTGCTCAGCCTGCCGCTCGGAATACTGGCGGCGTTCATCGTGATGGACGCTCAGGGCATTAATGCCAACATCATGTCGCTCGGAGGGATCGCCATCGCCATCGGTGCTATGGTCGATGCCGCGATCGTCATGATCGAGAACATGCACAAGCACATCGAGCGAACGCCTCTGACGAATGAAAACCGCTGGGCGGTCGTGACCCAGGCGGCAATCGAGGTCGGCCCTGCGCTTTTCTTCTCCCTGCTGATCATTACATTCAGCTTTCTCCCGATCTTTGCACTGGAGGCTCAGGAAGGACGGCTCTTCCATCCACTGGCTTTCACAAAGACCTATGCGATGGCCGGCGCGGCGATCCTGTCCGTTACGCTTGTGCCGGTACTCATGGGTTACTTCATCCGGGGCCGGGTTCTGCCCGAACACAAGAACCCGGTGAACCGTCTGTTGATGGGGATCTACCAGCCCTTCATCAACATGGTTCTCAGAGCGCCGGTTCTGATGATCGTGATCGCATTCGCGGTCATGGCCAGCGCGATCATCCCCCTCAGCCGGATGGGGTCGGAGTTCATGCCGGATCTCGACGAAGGCGATCTGCTCTATATGCCGAGCGCATTCCCGGCGGTCTCGGCCGGGAAAATGTCCCAGATATTACAGCAAACCGACAAGCTGATCATGACTGTTCCGGAAGTCGAGACAGTCTACGCCAAGGCGGGACGGGCAGAGACGGCGACCGACCCTGCACCGCTCACCATGGTCGAGACCACGATCCGCCTGAAGCCAAAGGAAGACTGGCGTCCCGGCATGACAACCGCCAAGCTGAAAAAGGAGCTGGATTCGATCGTCCAGGTTCCCAGTCTCACCAATGTCTGGATCATGCCGATCAAGAACCGGATCGACATGCTTGCCACCGGCATCAAGACCCCGATCGGGATCAAGGTTGCCGGTCCTGATCTCCAGGTCATCGGCGATGTCGCCCAGCAGATTGAAACGGTGATCAAGGACGTTCCCGGAACATCTTCGGTTTATGCCGAACGGGTGACCGGCGGACGCTTCGTGGATGTTGATATCGAGCGTGAGGAAGCGGCCCGGTTCGGGCTGAATGTGGCAGATGTGCAGGACCTGGTGAAGACCGCCATCGGCGGCATGACCGTCACCCAGTCCGTCGAGGGACTGGAGCGCTATCCTGTGAATGTGCGCTATCCCCGGGAATATCGTGACTCTCTGGAACGGCTGGAAAACCTCCCGGTCGTGACGAAGACCGGAGCACAGATACCCCTCTCGCGCCTTGTCGACATTTCCATTTCCGGCGGGCCGGGCGTCATCAGGAGCGAGAATGCCCGCCTGAACGGATGGATCTATGTGGACATATCCGATGTCGACATCGGAACCTATGTCAGGAATGCCAAGAAGGCGGTCGAACAAATCGACCTGCCCGCAGGTTATTCCCTGTCCTGGTCGGGCCAGTATGAATACATGCAGCGCGCCAAGCAGCGCCTCAGCCTCGTCGTTCCGCTGACCCTGGTCATTATCCTTCTGCTGCTCTTCCTCAATTTCAGGCGGCTTGTGCCAGTCTTCATCATCATGGGGACCCTGCCCCTGGCGCTCGTCGGCGGGCTCTGGTTCCTGGACATGCTGGGTTACAACATGTCGGTTGCAGTCGGTGTCGGATTCATTGCGCTCGCCGGGGTATCCGTCGAGATCGGCGTTCTGATGATGGTGTATCTGGAGCATGCTCTGGAGGCCAGAATCGAGCAGGCGCGGGCCGAAAAGCGCGATCTGACCAGGTCTGACCTTCGCGCGGCGGTCATTGAGGGAGCATTGCTTCGCGTCCGCCCCATCATGATGACGGTCGCGGTCGTGATTGCCGGCCTCCTCCCGATCATGCTGGGTTCCGGAACCGGCTCTGAAGTCATGCGCCGCATTGCCGCCCCGATGGTCGGCGGAATGACCAGCGCAACCGTACTGACATTGCTCGTCATCCCCGCCGCATTCCTGATCTGGCAGACACTTGCCCTTAAACTCCCGAAAGAGACATTGGGGACAGAATGAACCTGGGCCATCTGCCACATTGGCCGGTCAAAGGCCTGGAAGAGGTTCTGGGCGGCCACCTTGAGCTCCCGGCCCTCGCCGTCGGTCATATCGCCCTGCACCTGCGAGGGAGGCGCCAGCAGACATAATCTTCTCGCCCCTCCCGCCTCGCCGCGCATTCTCGCCGCTACTGCGCCCTCATGCGCAATATATTGCCATGACAAGCAGCGTTCCGGGTTTGTCCGTGCCCAGATGTATGGTCAGCCCGATACCTGGCCGTTCGTGGTCGTTTTGACCTTGAGCCATCCGGCCCTGAACGCCCTTCTGCGCTGAATTCTTGGGCAATTCGCACGGCGCAGCGCACCAGTTTTTGGCAGGGACAATTTCGAGACAAAAAAATCCAAATCCCGGACTTGCAAGCTGTATAGACAGGTCTATAGTTTTCGAACAAGGTCCAAGAAACGGGGAAAGGGAATAATCAATGTCTCCAGCAAAAAATCGCATTCTGATGGGTGCCGCCATCGCGCCGATCGTTTTGTGGCTCTATGCCCAGCCTGCCGCTGCACAGGAGTCCTCCGGCGAGGACGGCGCGAAAGTCGAAGAAACAGTCACAGTCACCGGCAGCCGCATCAAACGAAAAGACCTGACCAGCGTCGGCCCTGTCACGGTCCTCGACAGCGTCCAGATCGAACAGACCGGCATTTCGAACCTCGAAACGCTGCTTCAGCGTCTTCCGTCCTCTGCCGGATTTGGAGGTAACTCCAACAGCGCCTATTGGGTCTCCAATGGCTGGGGCACGCCCCAGATCAACCTGCGCGGCCTTGGCGTCAACAGGACCCTGGTCCTTCTGAATGGCCGCAGGCTTGTCTATGGCGGAACCGGGGCGAACAGCGCGGTGGATCTCTCCATGATACCCATGTCGCTCGTATCCCGCGTCGAAGTGCTGAAGGACGGCGCGTCGGCAACCTATGGCGCAGACGCCGTTGCCGGCGTGATCAACTTGATCACCAAGGAAGGGTATGACGGGTTCGAAGCATCGGCCAAGTATGGCATGACCGATGAAGGGGACGGCGAGGAAACCCTCCTGGAAATGAGCTGGGGCAACTCAACGCCCGCCGGCGACATCATGTTCAATGTCAGCTATCAGGACAATGGAGCCGCCCCTCTCTGGGACAAGAGCCGCGCGCCTTGCCCCGGTACGCCGACGCCAAACGGCTTTGTATGCGACGGGCTAAGCTCGTCGACGATCGGCGGCCGCGGTACAGTTCCGGCCGGATATGTCATGCCGGATGGCACGGTCCTGACCGGACCGACACGGATCAATTTCAACCAGGACCCGAATGGAGATGGCGACTCTTTCCATATCTATGACGGTGCGCTGGACGGGTTCAACTACAACCGCTACTTCAATGCGTCCAATCCGCTGGAACGCCTGAGCTTTGCGACCTTTGGCACCTATCACCTGACCGAGCATGCCGACCTGTTTGCCGAACTGCTCTATACGAAGCGCTGGTCAAGCCAGCCGGCCTCTCCGGCGACGCTGGTGAATGTTGCATTCGATGCCTCTCACCCGACCAATCCAACCGGGATCGATTTTGTTCTCGAACGCCGCCGTCTGCTCGAAAATGGCGCGCGGACGTTCGAGCAGGAAACCGATACGTTCCGTATCGTTACAGGTGTCAGGGGCTCGCTCGGTGGCTCCTGGAGCTATGAGGCCGCCCTGAACTGGGGCCGCAATACCGGTTCGGACTCCATTCTCAACAATATCAATACCGGCAGACTCGCCCAGACACTCGATCCCGCAACCTGCGGAACCGGGGGCATTCCGTGTGCTGACCTGTTCGGATACGGAGACGTCACCCAGGACGTGCTGGACTATATCGTGTTCACCCAAACTGGTCTTGGCGGAAATGAGCAAAAAGCAATCAGCGCGAGCATGAGCGGCGAGGCCTTCCAGCTTCCGGCCGGACCTGTCGGCGTCGCGTTCGGTGCTGACTGGCGGGAAGACAAGGGTTGGCGCAATCCCGACTCTCTCGCGGTTGCCGGCCTGGCGCTCGGAAATCAGGAGGACCCCATCTCCGGATCCACCAAGGCAACCGAGGTCTTCGCCGAAATCGACGTGCCCCTGTTGAAGGACAAACCCTTCATCGAGGCGCTCGATTTTGACGGTGCGATCCGCTACTCCGACTATGACCTGTTCGGAAGCGACACCAATTACAAGGCCGGATTGAACTGGCGGATCAATCCCGCGCTCAAGTTCCGCGGCACCTATACAACTGCCTTCCGCATCCCCAACATACCGGAACTCTTTGGCGGGGTTTCCGAAGGCAACCTGACGACGGTCGATCCGTGCTCGAACTGGTCATCCCTGTCTCCGTCAAGCAACATTTACCAGAACTGCCAGGCTGCCGGGGTACCGACCAATTATGTCCAGCTCGGCAATACGGTCCTGACAGATGCCGGCGGCAACCCGGATCTCCAGCCGGAGTCGGCAGAATCCTTCACCCTGGGGACGGTCTTCCAGCCAATCGAAGGTCTGTCTCTGACACTCGACTATTTTGACATCCAGATCGACAATGCGATCCGGACCACGCCAGGTTCCACCAAGCTCCTGTTGTGCTACGAATCCGTCAACCTGTCGCACGAGTTCTGTGGCCCGCAGCATCACACCCGCAACCCGCTCAATGGTGACGTCAATTATCTCTCCACGCAGAACGCCAATACCGGTAGCGAGACGATGAAGGGCCTGGACATTGGCGTCGTCTACTCTTTCGAGAAGTTTGGCCTCGACCACGCGCTTGATCTGAAAGCGACCTATCTCTCCGAATATGAGACGGTCGCGTTTGATGGCGACACACCGACGGTCATCGACGGCCATATCGGCGGCGGGAATGGCGGCTATCCGAACTGGCGCGCTGTCGGATCGTGGACGACCACGGCCCGGAAATGGAGCGGAACCTATTCCGTTCAGATGATCGGCGAAGGCGATGATTTCTATGCCACCTCCGGTCCGGGCTCCAGTATTCCCGCCCAGTTCTACCACAATGCACAGCTGTCATATGATCTCAGCGACGCGCTTCGCCTGAGTGTCGGGATTGACAATATCTTCCAGAATGACCCGCCCTTCGTGGCCAGCTGGACGGACGGCAATACCGATACGATGACCTATGACCTGCTCGGTCGGCGCGGTTATCTGCGTGTGACCTACAGACGATAGCGCAGGCTTTCAGGACCCCCATCGGCAGGCTGCCTACCGATGGGGGTCCGGTTTTCCCCTTCCCATACCGGATCAATGTGAGGTGCCGGCCATGGCCAGAGCAATCGCCTTCAATGTACGCCAGTGGCACAAGTGGGTTTCGCTGTTTGTCGGAATACAGGCCATGCTCTGGCTGGCATCCGGCCTCTACATGGTGATCATCAACCTGAACTTCATTCATGGTGATCATCTCGTCCGCAACATGTCCGATACGCTACCGCCGGGCTACACGCCGGGCTTCGGATTCGAAGAGGTCATGTCAAGCTATCCGCAAGCTGAACTGATTTCCCTCGAAACATGGCTCGGCAAGCCGTATTACCGTGTCCAGACGATTGATGGCCGGGTCCTTGTTGATGCGCAGACCGGAATCCAGCGGTCTCCTCTCGACCGGACCGACGCGATCGCCGTTGCCCAATACCACTATGCCCGCCCGGGCGAGGCAAAATCCGCGCAGTTGCTCGTGGATCAGGCCAATGCGCCAAGCGAAATACAGGGCCGAAAGCTGCCTCTGTGGAGAATCGATTTCGAGGACCCGGGCAGGACGTCCTTCTACGTCTCACCGGACGATGGGGCGCTTGTTACCCGGCGGCACGATTATTGGCGGATTTTCGATTTCGTATGGATGCTGCACATCATGGACTACAAGGACAGGGCCGATGTGAACAACACACTCCTGCGCGCATTTGCCGGTCTTGGACTCATCCTCTCGATTGCAGGTATCTGGTTGCTCTGGTTCAGCTTCAAACACCGCCGCGGAGTCCGTTGACCCATGACAATCATTCGGGAAGTTCATAAATGGATTGGCCTTCTGCTCGGACTGCAGTTGCTGCTGTGGATGTTCAGTGGTCTGGGCATGGCCATTCTGCCGCACGCGAAGGTCGCCGGCGACCATCACAGGGTGGATTCAGAACCAGGACTGCTTCTGGCGGAGGTTACTGAGCAGATCGCTCCGCCACTATCCGGGAGTGCTTCGGATGTCCGCCGGGTCGAATTGCGCCTCCTCTCAGATCGAGCCGTCTTCCAGGTCGATACCGGAGGGGGGGCATACCTTTTGGACGCAGCAAGTGGATCCCCGATTGCGATCGATGAAAGCGGTGCCCGGCAAATTGCGGCGCGCGATTATTCCGGCGATGCAGGAATTTCGACCGTCAGACATCTCGAACATCCGACGCTGGAGATCAGGGACCATGCCGGCCCCGCCTGGCAGGTCAACTTCAGTGATCCGGAACGTACAAGCCTCTATGTGTCTGCCGAAACGGGCGACATACTTGAAAGGCGGAACAATTACTGGCGAACATTCGATACGCTCTGGATGCTCCACATCATGGACTATTCCAATAGGTCGAACTTCAACAATCCACTCGTCATCCTGTCGGCCCTTATCCTTTTCTGGCTCGGCCTGAGCGGCCTTGTGCTCTGGTGGGACAGCTTCCACCGGGAGGATTTCCGCGCCATCGTCTCCCGCTTGACCGGCAAGAAACCGGTCCTCCTGTCCGTGGCAAGCCCGAGCGGGGACCTGCTGAAGACTGTCCGAACCCCGGGACACCAGACCCTTTACGCCGCACTGGAGGCTGAAGGCTATGCACTTCCCTCTTCGTGTGGAGGGGGCGGGTCCTGCGGGCTCTGCAAGATCAAGACGAGTCCTGATTCGCCGGCAACAGCCGCCGATCGCAGGCAGATACCGGAAGCGGATCTTGACCGGGGTGTCCGGCTGGCCTGCCAGCATCGTCTGTCATCTGACGTGTCCGTCACGCTTCCCGACGGCCTGCTTGACGCGAGACGCCTTGACGGCGAAGTCGTCTCTTCCAGACGTCTCACGCCGGACATGTTTGAAATTCGCATCGCCCTTCCGGCGCCCCTGGGATTTCGCTCTGGCAGCTATATCGAAGTGGAAATTCCGCCCTACAGTACGGACCTGGACCAGATCAACCTTCCGGATTCGGTCAAATCGCTGTGGCGGACATCCGGAACAGGCGAGCGCATCCAGTCCGCTCGTCCGCTCGTTCGCACCTATTCCCTTGCCAATGCGCCAGGCGAGACCGGCAGCGAAGTGACGCTGATTGTCCGCCTCGTTCTGGCAGGTCCCGAACATGCCGGAGCGCCCGTCGGTCTCGGATCGGCCTATATGACCTCGCGCCGACCGGGCGATACCCTTTCCCTGAGGGGCCCGCTCGGAGATTTCCATGTGGGCGAGCACGAGGAAGAGCGTGTCTTTATCGGCGGCGGTGCCGGCATTGCCCCCCTGCGCTCGATGATCCGGGACCAGTTGCTCAACAAGGGTTCGACGTCCCGGATGTGGCTCTGGTACGGCGCAAGAACCCCGGAGGCGCTGGCATACCGGGAGGAATTCGAGCAATTGGCCACGGACTTCGACAATTTTTCATGGCAAGCCGCACTCTCGCATCTGGAGCCTCACCAGGAATGGGAAGGGCACAAGGGGTGGATCCACGAGATCTTCCGGGACAATTTTCTCGCCACACACCCGGACCCCGGGCGCTGCAGCTTCTACGTATGCGGACCGCCGCCTATGCTGGAGGCCGTTCTCAACCTGCTGCGAGGAGCGGGAATCAGGGAAGAAAAGATTGCATTTGATGATTTTGGCATCTGATCCGGCTCACTCTCCAGCCCGGGGCGGCAATATTTCGGCCCTGCAACTCCCGCAGCCCGCAGCGCCGGATTAGCCCGGCCCGACAACACATGACAGATAGCCCTGGCCTCTTCCGCGCGTGCGACCATGGCGCCTTGTGCCTGAAAGCACTTGAATCCTGACGCTCTTGGATGGAAAGGACACCTGCACTGGACACCGCGGAGGCTGTACTTGTCACATTCTTTGCTCCTGCCTGCCACCCGAAGTGTTCCCTGTCACCCGCACGCCGACGTCGATCAGCCGGCCCTTTTGAAGAACCTGGATAATACAGATGTCACCTGCCCCACTTTATGAACAGATCAAGCAGCATATCACTGATCTGATCGAAACCGGTGAACTGGGCCCGAATGACCGCCTGCCGTCCGAGACGGATCTGGCAGCGGAATTTCAGGTCGCCCGGATGACCGTTCACCGCGCCATCAAGGAACTCAAGGATTCAGGGGTCGTGACCCGAATCGCAGGTGTGGGCACATTTGTCGCTGAAACCCAGTCGAGCGGGCAATTGATTGCGGTCAACAACATTGCCGATGAGATCCGCTCACGGAACAGCGCCTACTCAGCCGTGATGGTTCAGAATGCAAGAGAGCGGGCCTCTAGAGCCGTTGCGCAACAACTGGAGATCGACCCGGGCTCACCGGTATTCCACTCGATCGTTGTCCACATGGAGAACGGGACTCCCCTTCAGCTGGAAGAGCGTTTCGTGCCGCAATGCCTGTTGCCAGGATATGGCGATGTGGATTTCAGCCGGACAACGCCAAACGAATATCTGATGAAACATGCCCCGCTCCAGAAATTCGAGCACAGGGTCAAATCCGTACTAGCCGAACCGGACGTGCGCAAACTTCTGAGGATCAACAAGGATGAACCCTGCCTAGTCCTGTTGCGCCGTACATGGAGCCGTCGGCGAGTCGTCTCCTTTGCCCGCATGACGTATCCAGGTTCGCGCTACGAATTTCTCGATCGTGTCGCCTCCGCCTGAAAGGGCTGAAGGCGATCCATCGCCGTCGTTGAGGGACCGAACCGGGCAGGCCTGCCGGGCCCGTTCAGCCCCTCCTTGCATGCCGCTTCCCGACCTGGCCGCCAAGAGTGATTGCCTACAGGATGCCAGGAAGGTCCAGCTCATACTCGCGCGCGCAGTCGAGGGCGGACTGGTAACCGGCATCGGCATGACGCATCACGCCGGTCGCCGGGTCGTTCCACAGGACGCGGGCAATCCGCCGGTCGGCGCTTTCCGTGCCGTCGCAACAGACCACCATGCCCGCATGTTGCGAAAAGCCCATGCCCACACCGCCGCCATGATGCAGCGAGACCCAGGTCGCCCCGGATGCGGTATTGAGGAGCGCATTCAGAAGCGGCCAGTCGGATACAGCATCCGATCCATCCCGCATGCCTTCCGTTTCCCGGTTCGGTGACGCGACAGAGCCGGAATCCAGATGGTCGCGGCCGATAACGATGGGGGCGGACAATTCTCCCTTTCGCACCATCTCGTTGAAGGCAAGACCTAGTCTGTGCCTGACCCCAAGCCCGACCCAGCAGATCCGCGCTGGCAGCCCCTGGAACGAAATGCGGCTTCGCGCCATGTCGAGCCAGTTGTGCAGGTGCGGATCATTGACAAGTTCCCGAACTTTCGCGTCGGTCTTGTAGATATCTTCCGGATCCCCCGACAGGGCGCACCAGCGGAAGGGCCCGATGCCACGGCAGAAGAGAGGCCGGATATAGGCAGGTACAAATCCGGGGAAGTCGAATGCAGTGGAAAGCCCCTCTTCCTTTGCGACCTGCCGGATATTGTTGCCATAGTCGAACGTCGGGACACCGGCATCCCAGAAATTCACCATGGCCTCCACATGTGCCTTCATACTCGCACGTGCGGCAAGTTCGACGGCCTTCGGGTCGCTTTCCTGACGTTCACGCCACTCGGCAACACTCCATCCCTGCGGCAGATAGCCATGAACCGGATCATGCGCGCTGGTCTGATCGGTTACCATGTCCGGCCGGACACCGCGGTCGAATATTTCCTGGAATATGTCGGCGGCGTTACCAATCAGGCCGACCGACTTCGCTTCATCGGCCGCTGTCCATTTCGCAATCAGGTCGAGCGCCTCATCGAGCGAATGAGTCTTGTGGTCGACATACCCCGTTCTCAGGCGAAAATCGACACGCGTCTCATCGCATTCCACAGCCAGGCAAGAGGCGCCCGCCATGACCGCGGCCAGGGGTTGGGCGCCCCCCATGCCTCCAAGACCGCCCGTCAGGATCCAGCGTCCCGACAGCTCGCCGTCGTAATGCTGGCGGCCCGCCTCCATGAAGGTTTCGTACGTACCCTGTATGATCCCCTGGGACCCGATATAGATCCACGAGCCAGCCGTCATCTGGCCGTACATGGCCAGCCCCTTTCGGTCCAGTTCGTTGAAATGATCCCAATTGGCCCAGTGGGGCACCAGGTTCGAATTCGCGATCAAGACGCGCGGTGCGTCCTCATGCGTCCGAAAAACGCCGACAGGCTTGCCGGACTGAACAAGGAGCGTTTCATTGCCTTCAAGACGCTGGAGCGTCTCGACAATGCGGTCAAAATCCTTCCATGTCCGGGCAGCCCGCCCAATCCCGCCATAGACGACAAGTTCGTGCGGGTTTTCTGCCACATCGGGATGAAGATTGTTCATCAGCATGCGCATTGGTGCTTCCGTCTGCCAGCTTCTTGCGGTGATCTCCTTTCCCGTGGGCGGAAATACATCGCGTTGATTGTGCCGGTTATTATTCATGGCTTTGTCCCATTTCGGTCGTTGCATCTTCAATGGCTCTGAGTATCCCTCTCAGATGACTGCGCAGGCGTTCCGCCTTGGCAGAGTCATATTCAAATGGCACACACTCGCTTGCGAGATAGTTTGCCTGGGCCAGTTCGATCTGGATCGCATGGACCCCATTGCCGGGGCGGCCATAATAGCGGGTTGTCCACCCCCCTCGGAACCGCCCGTCGCGAACAAATGTGTAATCCCCCCCGTTCCGGCACGCGTTCACGGCGGCTTCCGCAATGCGCTCGTCGCACGAAGTTCCGAGATTGGTACCAAGATTGATGTCCGGAAGCACCCCATCGAACAGGAAAGGGATCCGGGATCGGATCGAGTGACAGTCCACCAGGACGGCGAGACCATGCTTGCGATGCACCCGCTCCAGTTCCCCGGCCAGCGCGGCATGATAGGGATGGTGCCAGGCTGCAAGACGGGCTTCGATATCTGTGCGCCCGGGCGCCTCCGCCCAGATTGCGTTCCCGTCAAAATCCGTCATCGGAACAAGGTCGGTCGTGTTCGCGCCGTCATAGAGCGGGCTTCCGTCCGGATCCCTGTTCGCGTCGATCAGGTATCTGTGAAAGTTTGCCCTGACGACGGTCGCATCCGGCAATAAATCAGCATACAGCCTGTCCGCATGCCAATCGGTATCGGCAAGGGAACGGGCCGGCGGCCGCAGGTTTGCGTAAATATCGGGCGGCAGGTATGTCCCGCTGTGCGGAACGCCAAGGACGATCGCGCCCTCTCTGGACTTGATATCGACGGGTCTCATGCAGCAACCCCGTCGACACTTTCGGGCAGTCCTGCTGCCCGCGACAGGGCTGCGTCCCGCACAAGGGTATTCATTTCTGCAAGATCCGGCGCCAGAAACCGGTCTTCGTCCAGTCTCGGAACCCTCGCCCGGATTGCAGCGAGAACATCCCTCAATGCGGGGCTGGTCCTCAGCGGTTCGCGAAACTCCACGCTTTGCGCCGCGCAAAGAAATTCCACCGACAGGATCATGCTGAGATTCCGGTTCATCCTGCCAAGCCGGCGCGCGCCATGGGCCGCCATGGACACGTGGTCCTCCTGGTTTGCGGAAGTGGGCGTGGAATCGGTCGAACACGGATTTGCGATGTGCTTGTTTTCGCTCATGAGAGCTGCTGACGTGACCTCGGCGATCATCATGCCGGAATTCAGCCCGGGAGCCCGGGTCAGGAATGGCGGCAAGTGGAAGGACAGGGCCGGGTCGACCATGACTGCGATCCGCCGCTGCGCGATGGCGCCGATTTCGGCGATCGCCAATGCGATCATGTCCGCCGCGAACGCGACCGGTTCGGCATGGAAGTTTCCGCCCGAAACGATTTCGTTCCGCTCGACCAGGACAAGCGGATTGTCGGATACGGCGTTGGCTTCGATCTCCAGCGTCCGTCCCGCCATATCGAGAAGGTCCAGCGCGGCGCCAGTCACCTGCGGCTGGCATCGGATGCAATAGGGATCCTGGACTCGTCCATCCCCTTCGCGATGGCTGTCCCGGATTTCCGACCCCTCAATGATGTCACGGATCGCCCGCGCAACGCGCTTTTGTCCGGGATGGCCCCGCAACTCGTGTATTTCCGCAAGGAATGGCGCTGTCGACCCCATGACCGCATCTGTCGAGAGCGCGGAGGAAACAAGGGATTGCAGCAGGTTCCGTTTGGCATCGAACAATCCCGCAAGCGCGCAGGCCGTTGAAAACTGCGTTCCATTGATCAGGCCCAGGCCTTCCTTGGCACCGAATTCCACGGGCGACAGGCCCGCTGCCTCCAGGCCCACCCTGGCCGGCATCCGGCGCCCCTGAAAGAAGACTTCCCCCTCTCCCATCATCGCCGCCGCCATATGCGCCAGCGGCGCCAGATCACCAGATGCCCCGACAGAGCCCTGCTCGGGGATGATGGGCAGGACGCCTTCGCTGACCATTCTCTCGATCAGCACCGCGACCTGCCAGGATACACCAGACGCACCGCGGCCGATCGACAGGAGTTTCAGCACCATCATGAGCCTCACGGTGGCAGGCTCCAGCGGGTCACCAACACCACAGCAATGGGACAGGACAAGGTTGCGCTGCAGCCTGGCCGTGTCGGCCGGTGCAATCTTGATGCTGGCAAGTTTTCCAAAGCCGGTGTTCACACCATAAATCGCCTGCTCGCCTTCAGCTGCCCGCGCGACCACGTCTGCGGCCCGGTCGACATCCTTGCGGGCCCGCTCAGCCAGCCTGACAGGCACGTCCGAGCGCCAGATATTTTCCAGCGCCGCCAGACCCGTGGCGCCAGGTTCCAGGACAATCATGTGACCTCTCCGCAAAAAATGCGCTTGTACAATGGATTGAAACCGATCCGGCAGGACAGTTCCGCAGGATGATCCACATCCCAGACCGCGAGATCTGCAGACTGCCCTGCATGCATGCGCCCGACATCCTCCAGGCCAAGCGCCATCGCGCCATTCCGGGTGACGCCGCGCAGCGCTTCTTCAGGCGTCAGACGAAACAGGACGCAGGCCATGTTCATCGCGCTCAGAATCGAGGTCATCGGTGAGGAACCCGGATTGCAGTCCGTCGCAATCGCCATGGGGACGTCATTTTCGCGGAATGCCGATACGGGCGGCGGCCGCGTTTCCTGGAGGAAGTAAAATGCGCCCGGAAGCAGGACCGCTATGCTCCCATGACGCTGCATCGCCTCGGCATCTTCCGGCGTTGCATATTCCAGATGATCACACGAGAGCGCGGCATATTCCGCGGCAATGCGTGCGCCGCCCAACCAGGACAATTGCTCGGCGTGCAGCTTCACGGGCAAGCCGAGCGTCCGAGCTTTTTCGAACACGGTCCGGATGTCTTGCGGCGAAAAGGCAATGGTCTCGCAGAACCCATCCACCGCATCGGCCAGACCCTCGGCCTTTGCGCCTTCCATTGCCGGAAGGCAGACATCCGAAAGGTAATCGTCCGGGCGCCCCGCATATTCGCGAGGCAGCGTATGGGCTCCGAGGAAAGTTGTACGGACCCGGAGGGGCCGCACCTTTTCCACCTGCCGCGCCACGCGAAGCATCTTCATCTCGGTCTCTATGTCCAGCCCGTAACCGGACTTGATCTCGAGCGTTGTCACCCCTTCCGCAATCAGGGCGTCCACACGCAACAGGGCCGATCTCAGAAGATCCTCCTCGCTTGCAGCCCGGGTCGCCTCCACGGTCGAGACGATGCCGCCTCCGGACCGGGAAATTTCCTCATAGGATGCCCCGTTCAGACGCGCCTCGAATTCGGCGGACCGGTTTCCTGCGTGAACGATATGGGTATGGCAATCCACAAGGCCTGACGTAACAAGGCGCCCTTCCAGATCCAGGCGCTCGTCGTTCCGGGCAGCTTCAGGAATATCCGCGCACGTTCCGACCCAACGCAACCGCCCGTCTTTCATCCAGACGGCCCCATCCGGAACGAGTCCGTACGGCTCATTTCCTTCAAACGTCGCGAGCTTTGCGTGCGTCAGTAACATGATTTCCTGTTGCCTGAGGGTACGGTCTGCTGCATATGTATATACATATTATTAGACTAGGAAAGATGTAATGACGGTCATCTGGGCGAAAAAAGCGCTCCTGTCGGATGGGTGGTCCGATGCGGTCCGCGTGGAAACGAGCCCGGAGGGCACCATCCTGTCCGTACGCTCAGGGCACCCCCCGGAAGGCACCCGGACCGGCCTGCTTCTCTCCTCCCCGGCCAACGTTCATTCGCATGCTTTCCAGCGTACCATGGCCGGACTTACCGAGGGTCGCGGACCTGATGGAAAGGACAATTTCTGGACGTGGCGCAAACTGATGTTCCGGTTCCTGGAACGCCTGGCACCTCGTCACATCGAAGACATCGCAGCATTTGTTCAGATGGAAATGCTCGAAGCTGGTTATGCAGCAAGTGTCGAATTCCACTATCTCCATCACCAACCTGACGGGACGCCATACGAAAACCTCGCGGAAACTTCCGAACGGATCGCGGCAGCGGCCACGACAAGTGGCATCGGCCTTACGCTGCTCCCTGTGCTCTACCAGTACGGAGGATGCGATAAGCGCCCCCTTGATCGAGGCCAGGTCAGATTTGGCAACACTTTCGACCGGTTCGCACGGCTTGTCGAAAAGGCACAGGGCGCCTTGGGAAGTCTTCCGGCGGATTGCAGGCTGGGCGTAGCCCCTCACAGCCTGCGGGCTGTTGCTGACAATGACATAGCACGGGTCGAACAGCTCCTGCCTTCCGGCCCGGTCCACATGCACCTGGCGGAGCAGCAGGAAGAAGTTGACGAAGTCCTGGAACGCTATGGTACCCGTCCGGTCACCTGGTTCCTGGACAATTGCAATGCCGGCCCCAGATGGTGTCTCATTCACTGCACCCGGATGGAGAAAACTGAAACCATCCGTCTGGCGGGCTCAGGGGCCGTCGCAGGCGTCTGCCCCTCTACCGAGGCCAATCTCGGAGATGGGATATTTCAGGCAGACACCTGGCTCGAACATGACGGGCCAATTGCAATCGGTTCGGATTCAAACATTCGCATCTCTCTGGCAGAAGAATTGAGGGCCCTGGAATACTCCCAGCGCCTGAGAGACCATGCCCGCGCCGTGTTGTCGCGGTCCGGCCATTCAACGGGGCGAACAGTCTTCGAAGCTATTTCGAAAGGCGGCGCAACGGCCGCCGGACGCAACAGCGGCCGGATAGAGGAAGGCGCTCTGGCAGACCTTTTCGCGCTTGACATTGACAGCATCTGCCTGGCTGGGCTTGAAGGCGACACGCTTCTGGATAGCTATGTTTTCGCCGGCGATGATGGTCTTGTTACGGATGTCTGGTCCGCCGGACGCCACCTTGTCAGAGAAGGTCGCCACGTCGGCCGGGACATGATCTTGGAGAAATATCGCAGGACGATGAGTGAACTCAGGGACGCGTTATGACAGACCCGCCGTTCAATAGCTGGCAGTCAGTCCAGGAGGAAGTGTTGGCCCGAATTCATTCGCGGCAATGGAAACCCGGCGACCTCATCCCGAACGAGGCGGATCTTGCCCAGGAGTTTGGTTGCGCCCGGGCAACAGTGAACCGCGCCCTGCAGAATCTGGCGGATGAAGGCCTGCTGGACCGGCGCCGCAAGGCCGGCACCCGTGTTGCGACACACCCGGTCCGCAAGGCGACCATGTACATTCCCGTCATACGCCAGGAAATAGCAGATAAGGGACATGAATACGGCTATGAACTGATCTGCTCTGAAAGAGTCCTTCCACCTACGGAAGTCAGCAATATCATGGAATTCGGCAGGCGCGCCCGCGCTCAACATATCGTCTGCATACATACAGCTGACGGCCGCCCCTATGTGATCGAAGATCGCTGGCTGAACCCGAAATGGGTTTCGGCGAAGGAAATATCGATCTTCAACGAAATCAGCCCGAACGAGTGGCTCGTTACACATGTTCCGTTTACGGAAGGTGAAATCATGTTTTCCGCCATGTCAGCCGGCAAGACAGAAGCGGGATTGCTTTCCTGCAAGGAAGGCGAAGCATTGTTTGTCATTGACCGCACGACCCGCAACAAGCAGGAGGCGATTACCTCCGTCCGGCTGATCTTTGCTCCGGGCTATCAGATCGAAACTGTCCTGTAGGTTGGTATTCGGGGGACAATTCTGCCGCCCCGTCCTTCATTTCACCGGCCTTTCACAGGAGTTCAAACACTTTATTGGAGAATGCATCAGTGCTCGTCAGCCATGCCCATGCCGTGATTCAGGCACAGACATGGCCGGAAACCAAGCGGTAAGCGCTCATCCTCGAAGTGGATGCGCGTGTGTAGTTTCCAACATGGAATGGTGCGCGTCCGGTTTCGGCGAGAACCAGCGGTGAAGTGCTGGCAAAACAAGCAATGTCAGCACGGTCGAAGAGACAAGCCCTCCCATGACAACCGTGGCAAGTGGACGTTGAACCTCGGCGCCAACGCCAGTCGCGAAAAGCAAGGGCGCAAGGCCGAGCGCCGTGGTCAGGGCCGTCATGAGGACAGGCCGGGCTCTCAGTCCAGCTGCCTCGATGGCCAGTTCATCCAGATTCCGGCCAGCCCTGGCAAAATCGTCCATGAAACTGACAAGCACCATACCGTTGCCAAGCGCGATCCCGAACAAGGCAATGAATCCGACTGTCGCTGGCACTGACACAGGCAAGCCGCTGACCCAGAGCGCCATCGTGCCGCCTGTCAGGGCGAGCGGGATGTTGAGCAAGATCAGAATGGCAGATTTCATTCGGCCGAAGGTCAGCAACAGGATAAGGAACACGATAGCGAGCGTGATCGGGATCACGACCGCAAAGCGCTGATTGGCCTCCTGCTGCAGTTCAAACTGACCGCCCCACTCAACCCGGTAGCCCGCAGGTAGATCGAGTTCCGCCCCGACATCCTCCTGTGCTTCGCTGACATAGCTGCCGATATCCCGGCCCCGGACATTCAGCTGGACAGTGATGAACCGCTCGCCATTCTCGCGCGTGATCTGCCGTGGCCCGACAATCTCGCGAATGTCGGCGACACTCTCCAGCGGAATGCGTGCACCGCTCTCCGATTCCAGAATGATCCGCCCGATCGCCGCCGGTGTGTTGCGGTCCTCCTCTGCAAAGCGAACGACCACCGGGAACTGGCGTACACCTTCGAAGACCGCACCTGCCTCCGCGCCGCCAACGCCTGACTGAAGGGCATCCAGCGCCTCTTCGATGCTGAGACCATACCGGCCGAGCGCTGTCCGGTTGAGTGACACGACAAGCTGCGGCGCGCCGGTGATCTGGTCGGCCTGGACGTCACTTGCACCCGGAACATCCTGAAGGATGGACTGCAGTTCTTGTGAACTTTCCAGCAGGACAATGGTGTCCGGCCCGAAGATCTTGACCGCGAGCTGCGCCTTGGTGCCGGTCAGCAATTCGTCCACAGACATCGCAATCGGCTGGCCGACATTGGCCCGGATACCCGGGAAGGAACCGAGGCTGTCAGAGATTGCAGCCCGAAGGTCATCTGGGCTCATACCGTCCCGCCAGTCCTCTCTGGGCTTCAGGGCCACAAAGGCCTCGATACTGTTGACAGGGTCGGCATGGGCACCGACTTCTCCGCGCCCGATACGGCTGACAATCGAGTCGATTTCCGGAAAGGAACGCAGCAGCCGACTTTCGATGCGGGTTGAAATGGCCTTGGCTTCCGTCAGTGAAATTGACGGCGCCATTGTGACCCGCAGCAGGACATCGCCTTCCTCAAGCGCCGGCGTGAACTCCGACCCAAGCCGCGTCGCTGCAAGACCGCCAGCCAGAAGTAACAGTCCTGCAAGGCAGATTGCAGCCATCCGTCGGCGAACAAAAAAGGCTGCGAGTGGCTTCATGAACCGCGTCAACCGGCCTTTCTCAGCGGTCTCTGTCTTGCCCGATGGACGCATCAGGCCAAGCGCCATGGCAGGCGCAATCAGCGCCGCATAGATCAGCGAACCGGTCATGGCGAGCGCAGCTGACGCTGCCAGGGGCCGGAACGTCTTGCCTTCGGTTCCCTGCAGCGAAAAGAGCGGCAGGAACACGATGATGACAACAGCCACCGCCGCGATCAAGGGCGCGATCACTTCCGTACTGGCCCGCGCGACCGTCGTGCGCGCATCCTCGCCCTCTGATCGTTCCCTGAATCCCCGATCGACATTCTCAGCGATCACGATTGCCCCATCGACCATCATGCCAATCGCGATGACAACTCCGCCGAGCGTCATGAGGTTCGCGCCGATGCCAAGTGCGTTCATCGCGATGAAGGCAAACCCGACCGAGAACGGGACCGACAAAACCACAACTAGGCTCGGCCGCCATCCACCGAGAAACGCAAACACGATGATTGCGACAAGCAAGGCCCCCTGCCAGAGCGCGGTCGTAACCGTTGCCACCGCTTTCTGGACAAGCGTGCCCTGATCATAATAGGGGATCGCCTTCACACCATCGGGAAGCGAGGCGTTGATTTCTTCAAAACGCGACTTCGCGTTCTCGATGACGTCTGACGTATTCGACCCATAGAGCTTTAGCACAAGACCGGCGACCGCCTCGCCTTCTCCATTGGCTGTTGCAAGACCTTGCCGGACGCCGCCGCCAATTTCTACTTCACCAAGGTCGCGGACGCGGATGGTGCGTCCATCAATGGTTCTGACCGGCGTGTCGCGAAGATCGTCTAGTGTTCTCGCCAGGCCAACACCGCGGACGGTGTATTGTTCAGCGCCGACTTCGATGAATTGAGCCCCCGCCGTCCGGTTAGCCGCTTCAAGGGCGTCGATCACGTCTGCAACACCCAGATGGTAGGAGGTCAGCTGGTCCGGATCGAGGCGCACCTGGTATTGTTTCTCAAATCCGCCGAGCGAGAGCACTTCGGTCACCCCCTCCACAGACTGAAGGGGGTACTTGATCATCCAGTCCGCAATCTCTCGCAGTTCGACGAGCGATCGTTCGCCCGTCTCATCGACAAGGCGGTAATACATGATGATTCCGAGACCGGTTGAGATGGGCCCCATTATCGGAGTCCCGAACCCTTGCGGGATGGCGTCTGCCGCTTCGCCGAGACGCTCGCCGACGACCTGCCGGGCGAAATAGACATCGGTGCCGTCTTCAAAATAGATGTTGACGACGGAAAGCCCGAAGTTCGAAGTCGAACGGATTTCCTCAACCTTGGGAAGTCCGGACATGGCCGTTTCAATCGGATAGGTGACATACCGCTCCACTTCTTCGGGGGAAAGACCTTCGGTCTCGGTGAATACCTGAACCAGTGACGGCGAGGGATCGGGGAACGCATCGACCGGAAGGCTCCGGAACGCGAACAGTCCGCCGATTGCAAGGGCAATAACCGCAATGACCGCAAGCAGCTGGCCACCGGCAAGGCGGTGCATGAGATTGAACATTTCTACCGTCTCCTAGTGCGCGTGGCCGTCGCCAAAGGCGTCTTTTTCGAGCTGGGCCTTGAGGGTGAAGGCCCCGTCTGTCACGAGTGCATCGCCGGCTTCGAGGCCGGAAAGAACCTGCGTGAATCCATTCGCGCTTCCGCCTGCCATCACTTCTGTGGGCTTGAAGCCGTCGTCTGTTGGCACAAAGACAGATTGCCTGCCCTCGACCTCGACAATCGCGCCAGACGGAACCCGGACGGATGTCTCAGACCCGCCTGTTTCGATATGTGCGGTAAGAAACTGGCCGGGCTTCAGGCGATGATCAGCATTGTCGACGATAACCCGGGCCGTCGCCGTCCGTGATGTCTCGTCAATGATCGGCAGCACAGTCGCAATGGTCCCTTCGGCCAGACTTTCGCCGGTTTCCCGCCGGAGCGAAACTGCCAGACCCGCATCAACCTTACCAAGGTCATCCTTGTACACAGCAATGTCGGCCCAGACGACGCTATCGTCGATGACAACAAACATCGGCTCGCCTCCAGCCGAAACGGTTTCGCCCAGCGAAACCGTGCGGCGGATGATTTTTCCGGCGATCGGCGACGTCACATAGGCTTGCGACAGCGCACCGTCCTTCGCACCGTCAAGACGGTCCAGAACTTCATGTCCGATACCGACAGCATGCAACCTGTTCTCAGCAGCCTCCCGTTGGGCATTGGCCGCTGCGAAAGCGGCCCTGGCTGACTGCACATCAGCCTTCGCGGTAATTTTCTGCTGGAAAAGACGCTCTGCCTGCTGAACAGACGCAACGCATCTCCCATACCCTGCGAAGGGATGGCGAACTGACTGACCTGTTCTTCGGATTGCGGATCCGCAAATGCTGTATACGGAGCCAGAACTGGCGCGAATGAAAGTGCCGCTGCGCTGAGTAGCGCGCGTTTGAAAGATTCCTTGATTTGCATGATCCCCTCTGGAATTGACCGTGAGTCCGGCCGCGACCGTGAAGTCCGCGCGGCTCAACAGGATCAACAAGTCAGTTGTCGGATCGGGTGGAAATTATCCGGAGATGCCCCGTAAACGAAGCCTGCCGACTTACATGGGCATCCCGATCCGGGTTGTGATGAGCCAGCTCTTGACCCTCCAGCAATGGGAAGGTTTAGAAGGAATGCGTCAGACCAGGAAAGGAGCCAGGCCATGAATATTGGCGAAGCCTCGAAAGCCACCGGCATTTCCGTCAAGATGCTGCGCTACTATGAAGAGATCGGCCTCGTCCAGCCCGCGCAACGGACAGAATCGGGCTACCGCATCTATTCAGACAAGAATATTGCAACGCTCCGCTTCGTGCGGCGCGCCCGCGATCTCGGTTTCCAGGTCAAACAGATCGGCGCGCTGCTCGATCTCTGGGAAAACGGCAGCCGGGCAAGCGCGGACGTGAAATCGCTGGCGCTTGCCCATGTCAGCGAACTCGAACAGCGCCGGCGTGAACTTGATGAGATGATCGCCACACTGAACCATCTGGCGCGGAACTGCCATGGGGATGACCGCCCGGACTGTCCGATCCTGACCAGCCTCGGCGCGGACAGCGATGCTCCGGCGCCCCGCACCCCGCGCAAAAAGCGGTCCCGGAAGGGATTTGCCTCAGCGAGGTAGGCCCGGCGGGCGCTCCCGGCAGCCGGGCACCGCGCTCACCCCGGCCAGAGTCCCATCTCCCGCAGCTTCGCTTCGATGCGAGGCTTCTGATCCTCGAACGTCCCATAGGCAAACCAGTCGCCGATCTCGGTGATGGGGGCAATGCGGACGCCGAAACGCCGGCGCGCGTCTTCCATGACCGCCTCATCAGTCAGGTCCCGTTCGGTATAGGCGATGCCCTCCCGCTTCAGCCATGACTTCAGGCTGCGGCAATCCGGGCAGGTTGGCGTCGAATAGATGGTGACCGCCGCTTTCATTTAAGCACTCCCTGGTCAGATGAAGAAAAGGGCCGGGAGGCCCGGCGTAGCCGGACCTGCGGCAGGGATCAGGTCGCCGGACCGGCGCGCTCGGTCATTGGGGCCGCGAAGCGGCGCAGCCTCAGTGCATTGCCGAGCACGAAGACAGAGGAAAGCGCCATCGCGCCGGCCGCAAAGACTGGAGAGAGCAGAACCCCCGACACCGGCCAGAGCACACCGGCGGCAACCGGGATGAGGGCCGCATTGTAGGCAAAGGCCCAGAAGAGATTCTGGCGGATGTTCCGCATGGTGGCCCGGCTGAGCGCAATCGCGTTCGGCACCGCTTTCAGGTTGCCAGACATGAGGACCACATCCGCCGCCTCGATCGCCACGTCCGTGCCGGTGCCGATCGCCAGGCCGACATCCGCCTCCGCCAGCGCCGGCGCATCATTGATACCATCTCCGACAAAGGCGACCGGACCGATCTCCTTCAGGCGCCGGACCGCAGCCACCTTGCCGTCCGGCAACACTTCCGCAATCACCTCATCGATCCCCAGAGGCCGGGCAATCGCCTCGGCTGTGCGCCGGTTGTCTCCCGTGATCATCGCCACCTTCAGCCCCAGGCGATGCAGGGCGGCGATGGCCTCCGGCGTCGTCTCCTTGACCGGATCCGCCACGGCGATGATGGCAGCAAGCCTGCCACCGACGGCCGCATAGATCGGGGATTTTCCTTCACCGGCGAGACGTTCGGCCGTGCCGCTCAGGGCTTCCAGGTCATGGCCAAGCTGCGCCATGAACCGATCGGCCCCGATCTGAACAAGATCGCCGCCCGCCACCGCGCTCACGCCAAAGCCGGTGACGCTTCCGAAATCGCGAACCTCGGGCAGGACCAGGCCTTCAGCCTCAGCCGCCGCAACGATCGCGCGGGCGACCGGGTGTTCGGACTTCGCCTCGACAGCGGCGACCCGGGCAAGGACTTCGTCCCGTTCGTAACCGGGAACGGTCACCAGGTCGGTCAGGCGCGGCCGTCCTTCCGTCAGGGTGCCGGTCTTGTCCAGCGCAACGACGCGGGCATCCTGCAGGGCCTGGAGCGCATCGCCCTTGCGGAACAGGACGCCGAGTTCTGCGCCCCGTCCCGTTCCCACCATGATCGAGGTTGGCGTCGCGAGCCCCATCGCGCAGGGACAGGCGATGATCAGGACCGCCACGGCGTTGACCAGGCCGAATGTCAGGGCCGGGTCCGGCCCGAACAGGAACCACACTCCGAACGTCAGAGCGGCCAGTATCATCACGACCGGTACGAACCACATGGTGATCCGGTCCACGAGCCCCTGGATTGGCAGTTTCGATCCCTGCGCCTCCTCGACCATCCGGATGATCTGCGAGAGCATCGTATCGCTGCCGACCGCAGTGGCGCGGAAGGCAAAGGCGCCCGTCTGGTTGATCGTGCCGCCTGTGACGGCCACACCGATTGCTTTCGCGACCGGCAGCGGTTCGCCGGTGATCATGCTCTCATCGATCCAGCTTTCACCCTCGATGACCTCGCCATCCACCGGAATGCGCTCGCCCGGCCGGACCTCGACAATGTCGCCTTCAATGACATTCGCAACGTCGATCTCGGCAAGGGCGGCGCCGCGCCGCACACGGGCTGTCTTCGGCCGCAGGCCAATGAGACGCTGAATCGCCTCCGAGGTCCTGCCCTTGGCCCGGGCTTCGAGCACGCGTCCGAGAATGATCAGGGTAATGATGACAGCCGCCGCCTCGTAATAGACGTTGACAGCGCCCTCCGGCAACAGGGCCGGGGCGAATGTCGCGACCAGGGAATAAGTATAGGCTGCAAGCGTGCCCACCGCGACAAGACTGTTCATATCAGGTGCCCCACGCAGGAGCGCGGGTATGCCCTTCCGGTAGAACCTTGCCCCGGGGATGACCAGAACAAGCGTTGTCAGCACGAACTGGAGAAGCCAGCTCGCAGTCATGCCGATGGTCGATGCGATCAGCTCATGAAATCCCGGAATGAGATGGCTTCCCATTTCGAGCCCGAAAACCGGCAATGTAAGGCCGGCCGCCAGCAGCAGGTCGCGGACCAGGACGCGGCGTTCCTGTTCCTTGCGCAGATCGGCCCCGGCCGATGCATGACGGCCCGGATCTACCGCATGGGCCTGATAACCTGCCTCGCTGACAGCCGTGACCAGGTCCGCAATGTCGGCGCGGCCCGTGATCGTCGCGCGTTCGGTGGCGAGATTGACAGACGCACCGGTTACGCCAGGGACCGCTTTCAGAGCACGCTCCACGCGTCCCACGCAGGAGGCGCAGCTCATCCCCTCAATCGGAAGCGAGAGGGCAAAAGGAATGGGTCCGGGGTGCGCAGTCATGGCAGGATTCCTTCGAATTCAGTCTGATGCGCCAGGATATGGGATCTCCCATCATGGGAGGGTCAAGCGCTGCTGTTCCGAAAATTCAGTAAGGCTTTCTTCCCTTTTAGAAACCTGCCGGCAAAGACCGGTAATTTCCGGTCGTTCAGATGGGCGCGCGGAAGATTTAATCTCTGGCACACTTGACCCTCCAACGCTGGGAGAGACCATCTCTCTGACTGCCACACATGAAAAGGAGGGCAGAATGCAATTGCACATCGAAAACATGACCTGCTCCGGCTGCGTCCGGACCGTGACCCGGGCGATCCACTCAGTTGACCCCGGTGCAACGGTCCATGCAGACCCCGAGCACCACACGGTCGAGGTCGGGACATCTGCGCCGCGAGCAGGCATTGAGGCAGCGCTTGCAGCAGCAGGTTATCCTGCTAACAGAGAGGGGTGACAAATATGCGCTTTCTCTCACGAGTGAATAAAGGCATTCGCTGGCGTATCTCGAATGCGCGAGAACGGCTACGCCGGTTTGCATTTCCGAAACGGATACGGGATGCTTGGGGGCAAATACGCGCCGAAAACATTTCGTACACAACGGACCCGCAATTGTATCAACTGCTAGCTCAAGTGAGAAAAACATCGAATACCAATGCGCTGATAATAGAAGCAGGCTGCGCCCGCGGAGGGTCGGCGATCCTCATGTGCGCAGCCAAAGCAACAGAACGCCCGATGCATGTCTATGACATGTTCGATATGATTCCGCCGCCCTCAGAAAAGGACGGAGCCGATATGAAAGCCCGTTACCAAGAAATTGCCTCTGGTAGCGCAACAGGCATTGGTGGCAGCCAATACTATCTGTACGAAGACGATCTAAAAGCGGTCGTAGAATCAAATTTTGTTCGTTATGGGTATCCTACAACTTCTAATTCGGTCACCCTAATAAAGGGCGATATCTCAGAGACTCTCGTTGTATCCGAGCCTATCGCCCTCGCTCACATTGACGTTGATTGGTACAAACCAGTCAGCACCGCCCTCGAACGGATTGTACCTCACCTGATTCTTGGCGGCGCGGTTGTCCTGCATGCCTATTTCGACTGGTCAGGATGCCGCAAAGCGACCGACGAATATTTTGATCGTATTGGCCGGGACGGGTTTGAGTTTGACAGTTCTGCGGGTCATTTAATGGTGACGCGTAGTGCATCGTACAGTCCGCGTGCCCGCATAGTCGCCGTCGATACGGATTAACAGGAAGGCTGATACCATCAGGCTGACAATTCCGGGGACGAACCAAAATATACTGCGGCCAAGACGGAAATACGCCCAGAACGCAAAGCAACCGCCGATCTCGGCGATAGCCGCACCGATGTATACCGCGACCGTAGAGATCACGATGCCAGCGTCTCCAGCACGGGGCACTCCGGCACCTCTCCGCCCGAGCACTGTGCTGCCGTGGCGGCAAGCACCTTCTCGATTTGCTTGAGATCTGCGATCTTGGTCCGCACCTCCGCAAGATGCTGCTCCGTCATGGTTTTGACTTCCGCGCAGGTCTGGGTGCCCCGATCAACGAGACGCAGCAATTCGCGCAGCTCGTCGAGGGAAAAGCCGAGTTCCCGGCCACGCAGGATGAAGCGCAAGCGGGCGACGTGCCGCTCGTCATAGACGCGATAGCGGGACGCGGTGCGCGGCGGCTCCGGCATGATGCCGATCTTTTCGTAGTAACGGATGGTTTCCAGATTGCAGCCCGTCCGCCGCGCCAGGTCCGCGCGCTTCAATCCCTTCCCGGAAACGTGATCGCCCATAACGTCATAAATCCTTTGAGTCTGTAGTTACTACAGACCTTATCACAAGGTGAGAACGAAATCGAGGATGATGGCGTATGAGCCCAACCGAAGCAGAAACCCAGCCAATGCAGGCCGTGGACGGCGCGGACGACCGGAAGCGGAAACTCTTTGCGGCAGGCGGCGTGATCGGCGCCATTCTGGCCTCGACCTGCTGCGTGGTGCCGCTGCTGTTCGTCACGCTCGGGATTTCAGGGGCGTGGATCGGCAACCTGACCGCCCTTGAGCCCTACAAGCCGTATTTCACAGGCATTGCGCTCATCTTCATCGGCCTCGGCTTCCGGCAGGTCTACTTCAAGGCCAAGCCCGCCTGCGTGGAGGGCAGCTACTGCGCCAAGCCGCAGTCGGCCGTCATCGCCAAAACTGCGCTTTGGCTTTCCACTGTCATCGTCCTGCTCGCGCTGACCATCAGCTGGTGGGCGCCGCTTTTCTATTGAACCCGAACACAGGAGCAACCGTTATGAAACGACCCCTTATCCTCGCCGCTGCCCTGCTGGCACTCAGTGGACTCGGCTGGGCAATCGCACCCGCTGTGACCCCGGCCGTCGCGCAGTCCGCTTCTCAACAGGTGGCATCCGCCCAGACCCGGACCTTCGTCATCCAGAACATGACCTGCGCCTTGTGCCCCGTCACGGTGAAGAAAGCGATGGAAGGCGTTGCGGGCGTCACATCGGTGGCGGTGAATTTCGACGCCAAGACGGCGACGGTTATCTTCGATCCGGCGGTGACGAATGCGGACGCCGTTGCCGCGGCCTCCACCAATGCGGGTTATCCGGCCTCGGTTAAAGGCTGAGCCAGACGAAGGACGGCACGATCCTGAAGACCGGCACCGTTCGCTGCCGTATGCTGCGCGCCGCCCGTGCTGGTCATTGCCCTCGGTACGCCCGGCCTGTCGGCCTGGGTCGATGGGCTGGACTACGTGCTGCTGCGCGGGCTCGCCGTCTTCCTCGGCCTGACAGACTACGCCTTGTGGCGGCGGAACCGCGCGGCGGCCTGTTGCGGTATGAGCATTCAGACAAACAAGGAAAGAGACTGACATGGCGGACTGCTGCGCCCCGACCAAATCATCGAAAACGACCTTCGACGTCGCCGTTATTGGCGCTGGCTCGGCGGGCTTCTCCGCCGCCATCACGGCCGCCGAACAAGGCGCAAACGTGGCGCTGATCGGCCATGGGACCATTGGCGGCACTTGCGTCAATGTCGGCTGCGTGCCGTCCAAGACCATGATCCGGGCCGCCGAGGCACTACATGGTGCTCGCGCAGCTGATCGCTTCCCGGGTCTGACGGGCGAAGCGCAAGTGAACGACTGGCGGCGCCTGAGCGCCGCCAAGGATGACCTTGTCTCGACGCTCAGGCAGAAGAAATACGCGAATCTCCTGCCCGAATACGACACCGTCGCCTATCTGGAAGGTGAGGCCCGACTAAACGGGGCGGGTGTCATCGTGAATGGCACCGCCATCGCCGCCGGCAAGACCATCATCGCCACGGGCGGGCGGCCCGCCGTGACGCCGATTCCCGGAATCGATAGCGTGCACTACCTGACGAGCACAACGCTTCTGGAACTGGAAGACCTGCCCGAAAGTCTGATCGTCATCGGTGGCGGTTATATAGGGGCCGAGCTCGCGCAGATGATGGCCCGCATGGGTGTCAGGGTGACGGTGGTCTGCCGCTCCCGGTTATTGCCGCAGATCGAGCCGGAAGTTTCAGCAGCCCTGGCGGAAGTGTTCCGCAACGAGGGCATCACCCTCCATTGCGGCATCGCCTATGATGCCTGCCGTGAAGATGAGACGGGTGTAACCGTCTGCGTCAGGGAAGAGGGCAGACTGATCGAGCTGAAGGCCGAGCGGCTGCTGGTCGCGACAGGGCGCACGCCCAATACCGAAGCGCTGGGCCTCGCCGACGCCGGCATCGAACAGGACAGTCGCGGCGCCATCGTCATCGATGACCGGATGCGCACGTCGATGTCCGGCGTCTACGCCGCCGGTGACGTGACCGACCGCGACCAATTCGTCTACATGGCGGCCTATGGGGCCAAACTCGCCGCCCTCAATGCGCTCAATGGCGACAGTCTCGCCTACGACAATAGCGCCATGCCGTGGGTCGTGTTCACCGACCCGCAGGTGGCGGGCGTGGGCCTGACCGAAGCGGCGGCGAAGGCTGCCGGTCATACGGTCAAGACCTCCGTCCTGCTGCTTGATGCCGTACCACGAGCGCTGGCTGCCCGCGACACGCGGGGGCTGATCAAGCTGGTGGCCGACGCCAGCACCGACCGCCTACTCGGCGGCCAGATACTCGCACCGGAGGGCGCGGACAGCATCCAGACACTGGCCATGGCGCTCAAATTCGGCATGACCACCAAGGCACTCGGCGAAACCATTTTTCCCTACCTGACAACGGTCGAAGGGCTGAAGCTAGCGGCACAAACCTTCGACAAGGATGTTGCAAAGCTCTCGTGTTGTGCAGGTTGATCACACCTGACCACCCCTCCCGAACAGATGGAAAATTGCCCGCCGCCCCTTTGGGCACGGAACCAGTCCAAAATGCAGCGGCGTGGCAACTTGCCGCTTGTTATGAGAATGACTTGCAGTTACACGCATGATTGATAATCATTCTCAACAAGGACAGAACCTTGAAGACTTCAACCCGCCTGTTTCTCGCTGCCGGACTGACCGCCGGTATGGCCGCCCCCTGCACCCTCGCCCAGACACCTCCCCCCGGCGAGGAAGAACGCGTCCTCGACACGGTCATCGTCAAGGATTCCTCCCAGGTCGAGCTGACACGTGAATATGCGGGCGGCCAGGTGGCGCGGGGCGGACGGGCGGGCCTGCTCGGTAATCTCGACTTCCTGGATGCACCGTTCTCTGGCACGGCCTATACATCGGACCTGATCCTCACCCAGCAATCCGACAGCGTCGGCGATGTCCTGCAGAACGACCCGGTGGTTCGTGTGGCCAAGGGATTCGGAAACTTCCAGGAAGTCTATGTCCTGCGCGGATTTCCCGTCTATTCCGACGACATAACGCTGAACGGCGTCTATGGCATCCTGCCCCGCCAGTTTGTCGCGGCCGAGCTGCTTGAGCGGGTCGAAGTCTTCCGGGGCGCAAACGCCTTCATCAACGGCGCCGCGCCGGGCGGAAGCGGTGTCGGCGGAACCATCAACCTGGTCCCCAAGCGCGCGCCGGCTGATGGCGTACGCCGGGCAACCCTCGGCTATGAAACTTCCGGCCAGGCCTATGGCGTACTGGATATCGGGGACCGGTTCGGTCCGGCACAGGAATGGGGTGTCCGCTTCAATGCCGTGCTCCGCGATGGCGAGACGGCTGTCGAGGACCAGGACCGCGCCTTGTCGGTGTTTTCGCTCGGAACGGACTATGCCGGCGAACGGTTCCGTTTCTCCGCAGACATCGGCTACCAGGACAACCGGATCGATGCGCCCCGTCCGCAGGTGACCCCGCTCGCGGGCGTGCCTGCAGCGCCTGACAGTGACGCGAATTTCGCCCAGCCCTGGACCTATACCGACGAGAAACAGCTCTTCGGCGTGGTGCGCGGCGAATTTGATTTCAATGAGGCTGTCACCGTCTGGCTGGGCGCCGGTGCCCGCAATGGCGAAGAAGCAAACGTGCTCGCCAACCCGAGCGCGGCCGGAGACGGAAGCCTGACCGCCTACCGCTTCGACAATACGCGCGAGGATGATGTCATCTCCTTCGATACCGGCATCAGTGCTGAATTCCGCACCGGCCCGGTCGGCCACCGTGTCGTCGCATCGGCCTCTTCTGTCAGCCTGGAATCGAAGAATGCCTACGCCTTTTCCAGCTTCTTCTCTCCTTTTGCGACTGATCTTTATAATCCAATCGACGTGGCCGCCCCGGCGGCGGATTTCTTTATCGGCGGCAATCTCGCCAGTCCGCTGAAAACCGAAGAAGTCACCAACACTTCTTTTGCTATTGCCGACACATTGTCCTTCATCGACGGCCGACTTCTCGCGACGGTCGGCCTGCGCCAGCAGGAGATCGACACGGCGAGCTTTGACTATAATACCGGCGCGAAACTCTCCGGATATGAAGACGACAAGATCACCCCGGCCTTCGGTCTCGTCTACAAGGCGACGGGCGAGGTCTCCCTCTACGCCAATTATGCCGAAAGCCTTCAGCCGGGCCAGATCGCTCCGGCGACCAGCGGCGGCGTGACCATCCTCAATGCCGGCGAGGTGCTCGAACCCTTCACCGGTGAACAGGTCGAAGCCGGTGTCAAATATGATGGCGGCGATTTTGGCGCTACGGCCGCAATATTTCACCTGACCCGCCCCAATGCGATTGTTGCGGCCCAAGTGTTTTCTGCATCCGGCAAGCAGGAAAATACGGGCCTGGAGCTCACCCTCTTCGGAGAACCTGTGGAAGGTCTGCGCCTGATCGGTGGCGCAACCTTCCTTGATTCTGAGCTCGCAAAGACGCAAGGCGCCCTCGACCAGGGCAACACCCCGATCGGCGTGCCCGAGATCCAGGCCAATCTCAACGCGGAATGGGATGTCGCAGCAATCGACGGACTGACCCTCGACGGACGGATTGTCTATACAGGCGAGCAATATGTGAACACGGCCAATACGACCGAGCTCGACAGCTGGACGCGTCTCGATATCGGCGCCCGCTACACGCTCGATATTTCCGACCGCCCCGTCACCCTGCGGGCGCGGGTCGAAAACCTCACCGATGAATCCTACTGGGCTTCGACAGGGGGCTTCCCGGGGGCGAACTATCTGATCCTTGGCAATCCCCGGACGTTCAGCGTCTCGGCTTCGATCGACTTCTAGGAACCCGGCGCAAGATGATGCAGGCAGGAACAATCAGGGCGTGGAGCTGGGTCCATAAATGGACAAGCCTCATCTCGACCCTGTTCCTGCTCATGCTCTGCCTGACCGGGCTGCCGCTCATCTTCCATGACGAGATCGACAGCGCGCTCAATCCGGAGAGCTGGCAGCCGGCACACCCCGGTGGGGCGCACCTGACGCTTGACGAAATCCTCGACATCTCGCTCGAACACCGCCCGGGCGAAGTGCCAATCTTCATGAGTTTCGACATTGACCGGCCGGTCGTGAACGTCACCACAGGCCCCGCCGCAGACGCGCCGGGGCCTGACATGCATTTTGCCTCCTTCGATTTGACGAGCGGTGATCTCGTGCCGCCCGCAGACCGTGGCGAGAGCGTCATGGAATTCATTCTCCAGCTGCATACGGACATGTTCCTCGGATTGCCGGGCATGCTGTTCCTTGGCGCAATGGGATGCCTTTTCGTTGCCGCGATCATCTCGGGCGTCGTCCTTTATGCGCCCTTCATGCGCAAGCTCGATTTCGGCACGGTCCGCCGGCGCCAGTCCCCGCGCCTCAAATGGCTCGACTACCACAATCTCCTCGGCATCGTGACGCTCGCCTGGGTCCTGGTCGTGGGCATTACGGGTGTCATCAACACACTCGAAACACCCATTATAGATACGTGGCGCACGAATGAACTGGCTGACCTTGTTGCCGGCAATGAAGCGGCTTTTCTTGCAGGACCGCGTGCCTCACTTGATGATGCCGTCCGGGAAGCGGTCAGACTGGCACCGGATATGGAACTTCAGTTTGTGGCCTTTCCCGGCAGCGGCTTTTCGACAGGCGCGCACTATGCCGTGTTCCTTCATGGTGACACGCCCCTGACGGAGAACATCATCACGCCTGTTCTGATCCATGCCGGCACGAGCGAGGTCACCGGGCTCCGGCAGATGCCCTGGTATACAAAGGCCCTCTCCCTTTCCCGGCCATTGCATTTCGGGGATTATGGCGGCCTGCTCCTGAAGCTCGTCTGGCTGGTCCTCGACCTCGTCACGATCATCGTTCTGGCAAGCGGGCTCTATCTCTGGCTCACCAAGCGGGAATCGCCGCGCCGCAGGACGACCATGTCTCATGCATCCGGCGCAGGCTCCGCATGACCGGGCGGGGTTCAAACAGGGAGCGGCAGCGCGGCCTTGCCGCCATGTTCGCCGTGCCGGCCGCGCTCTTTGTGGTTAGCCTCACGGGCCTGGTTGCAGCGCTCCTGCTGGATGGCGGACTGGATACCCTGTTCGGACTGGCAGCCGGCTCCGGCATTCTGGCGCTCGCATGGGCCATGTTCGGGAAACGCAACTGAGCGAGAGTTCCGCGGCGCTGAATAGCGCGCGTTTGAACGCATTGGTGATTTGCATGATCCCCTCTGGTGTTGCGCCCGGGCCTCGCCGCGGCTTCAACGCCGTGGTGCTCCAAAAGGGCAACAAGTCAGTTGCCGGACCGGCCGGAATTTGTTTTCACGCATCAGACAACGCAGGAAGACACCCGCTCGGCTACACGGCGATCTCAATGCCAATACCCGCTTCAACGCTGGTCCGGATCGGTGTGTGGAGATCAACTTCCACATCTGGCGCACTCAGCGTAACGACCAGCGCATAGCGTCCCGTCCTGCTGCAATTCTTCGCGGAATCTCTCCACCAGCCCATGACCGGCTTTACACAGACGACATTCCGCGCGGCAAGCTGGACGGCCGGACCGACCCATTCGTCGCAATGCAGGGACCCGGAAGACATGCTGTTGGATCCGAACGTCCAGCCGGAATTGTCACCCCCATCGGGTCCGCCGGCTAATGGATCGTCCCGCTCCAGGGCATTCACACGCTCCACGAAATTCTGTTCGGTCTCCGCACGGCGCTTCAGATCGAACCTCAGGCCGAAAGACTGGTATCGCTGTGGGTCGATCGCGGCGAACCGGCCCGGATTTGGCTCGATGAAGTATGACAACGTGAGCTTGAGCCGCACATCCTGCTCGCCCAGTCCTTCAAGGACATCTGTCGGCCAGGGCAGCTTGTAATAGTGGCAATCGCCGAACTTCTTGTGCTTCTTCCCGTTTTCATCCCTGACCATTCGAAATGGTTGAATTTCATTCTCTGCAATCAGCGCCAGGTGGTTGTTGGCGGACGCAGAGGCGCGCGCAAAATCCGGGACCCCGTGTCCAAACCGCCTCAGGAGAGGATACCGGGCCGTTTTCCCATTGGCCGCCTGCAACTGTGCTTTCATGTGCGGGGTCCATTCGGCACTATGGACAATGAGTGCGCGAATTGTTTCGGGCCAGAGACCGGAATGGGCAGCGCCTATCTGCGCCGCAAGCCGCGCGGCCTGGGCAGCCGCAGCGCTCGTCGCGGCAAATGGCACCAGTGGGTGCGTTGCCACGTCATCTCCGGTAGAAAGGGGGGCAAGCGAATCGAGGCTCAGGACTTCGGTCCCCAATGGGCTCGACGCCCTGTTTCCGGCCTCCATCACGATGTCGGGCTTGATCGGTGCCCGCCCCTGAGGCCAGGTCACCGAAGTCCGCGTGAACGGGCTGATATCTCCGGCTGCCTTGAGCGGCGTCCAGTCCTCATACCCCACGTCACCGATAGCTGTCTTGTTCGTGTAACCCCCGACCGTCAGGGCGTTCCATGCCTGGGCCGGATCCTCGACAGGCAGCTCATCGGCATCCAGAATATTGGCAGGCTCGATTTCAGGCGGTGCATTCCCCGCAGAGATCACAAACAACCGGCGAGGTGCATCGTTCTCGTCGCCAGCCATCTTTCCGATGGCCGCCTGGTCGATGGCGGCGCTCCAGGTCGTGGCCCGCGCCCCCGATACATTCTCATTGGTGACGGCCAGGCAGAAGAAGCGGTCGCGCTCGGAATTATTGATCTCGCTGATGGCGACGCCGGACTGCGTAATGGAACCATATGATTCCGGCTGGTTTGCGGGAAAGCCATTCGGGGGAAGGATCTTGACCGACTCCAGGCGGTGCGACAGGTCAATCTCGCCCGCATCTTCGAGCCTGGGTGTGAGGTCTCCGAACAGCGCCAGTCCGGCCATGCCGGTCCCGTGCCCGTGATGATCATCGCCGCCCCAATCCGGATTGATCATCAGGAGGTCGCCGGCCGAGAGAGACGGCTCAATGAGCATATGGGCCCGGTTGACACCCGTATCCAGCAGGCAGACGGCGGGCGCGTCGCCCGCCGGCCAGCGTACGCGCTCCGCCAGGTCTTCAGTCCATGCCAATTGTTCTTCCGCGTCCTGGTCCAGGAAAAAAGCGGGCGTCGTGCTAGCCCGCCTGAGTTCCGAAACGCCCGCTGTCGCGAACAGGAGGAGTTCAATCGTCGCGCGCGTGGTTTTGACCGGGATGACGACGGCTTCCGGAAAGCTCAGCCAGTAATGCGCCTCGGCAATCAGGCAACCGAGCCTGCCAGCTGCGTCTGCGACCCGGTTGTCCATGCCGGGGAAGCACCAGGTCTCCCACCAGATTGTGTCCTGGGCTCCCTGCGGCATGGCCTCCGCATTGTCCGTCCAGAAGGTCTCTAAGCGCGCCCGGCGAATGGCCTCGATCGGTTCAATCTTTTTATGGTTGGGCGCCGCGCCATTGTTGTTAAGATTGCCTTCGCGGTAATCGCGAACGATTTCCTCGAGGACCGGCCGTGCCTCATCGGGAACATAGAGGGCGATCCGGAGGTCGCCATTTTCCTGCGGTTTTGCCGCCCCTGGCAGGACGCCGTCCCGCTTCCGCTGCAGCACTTTTTCGGGATTGCTGCCTCTCCTGAGATCGACCTCGATATAGACGCCCTCAGCCGCACCGACACGGTCGTCTTCCGGGCGGTTTTCATCGGCGTCCCTGAAGGCTGCCTCGAATTGCGCCGCAATCATGGCACCGTGTTCGGCACGGATCCGGGGCGCGCCGCCCGCTCCGATATTCTGTCTTGGGGCCTGGTACTGGGTTCTGTTTACACGCGCGCTGATGTCGATATGCGGCTTGTCGAATTCAGGCATTGCGGATCAACCCTATTTCGCCGCCTGCGAAAAGACTTCCCGCATTTCCCTTCGGCCATCCAGGTAGCGAAGCACATCATCCGTCTTCAGCGTGTCCCGCTCGTCCAGGATGGCGCATTTCACAGCGTCTTCTGCGGCTCTCACGATTTCAGACTGGCTAAGGCCATGGGCCGCCTTGATGATTTTCTGCCAGCCGAGCCTCGGGAATTTCAGTGGGCGCAAATTCTTCGAGATCAGGTCCCTGATCTGGTCGTCGGAAGGCGGGTCAAATTGCAGGACGAGGTCAAACCGGCGCAACAAGGCTCGGTCCAGGATTTCCGAATGGTTGGTCGCACCGAGGAGCACGCTGTCCGTGGCATTCGGTTCCTCCATCAGCTGCAGGAATGAATTCAGTACACGGCGCATTTCGGCAACATCATTGGTTGCCGCCCGCTGACCGCCGATCGCGTCGAACTCGTCGAACAGGTAGACGCCGCGGCGCTTCAGGGTCTCATCGAAAACCAGGCGGAGCTTGGCGGCCGTCTCGCCCATGAACCTCGTGATCAGGGATTCCAGGCGGATCACGAACAAGGGCAGATGAAGCTCGCCCGCGAGCGCTTCAGCTGACATCGTCTTTCCGGATCCCGGAGGACCAATAAACAGCACGCAGCGATTTGGCGTTTTTCCGTGTTCCCGCAGCCAGTCCCGCTTCCTTTGCTGGCGGATGAGGTCTTCGAGTTTCTCCCGCACGCCGTCGTGAAGCACGACGTCCTTGAGTTTCAGCTTCGGTTCGCGAAGATCGATCAGGGCTTCAAGTTCGCCGCGCGGCTGTGAGAACTGTATCGGGACGGCAGCCCCGCGTGATTTCGTGCTTCGTGCCTGGTCGACGGCACTGCGGAGCTCTTCGGCAGTGGATCGATGTCCGCGGCGCGCTTCTGCAGCGGCGACTTGCAGGGCGATGGAGTAGAATTGCTCATCATCCCCAGCCGCCTTGCTCTTCAGCATCGCCAGAATTTGTTTCGTGTTGGACATCCCGGTTCCGTATCGCTCGCCTCTCGGGCAACGTTTAGTTGATTGCCCTAAGAATTGGTATACCCGCCCTTCTTTGCCTTGTTTTTGTTTCTGAATA
>NZ_AWFE01000064.1:0-68155 GCF_003263315.1 Hyphomonas sp. GM-8P | reverse complement strand
CTCGAACCGCTGACCCTCTCGGTGTAAACGAGATGCTCTACCAACTGAGCTAACCGCCCATCCGGGCGCGTTCATGCCGGGCCTTGGAACAAAAAGCAAGACGGCCGCTCCAGAAGAAGCGGCCGCCTAGTGTTTTTAGTTTGCCGAGCCTCAGTGGGCGCGGGGCTGGTCGCCCGATCCGCTGCCCTGCCCGGACAGCGACGCATGCAGCGCCGCCTCGTCGGCTTCCGACCATTCGATCGGGGTCAGCGGCCGGGTCAGCGCAATCTCCAGCACCTCATTGATGTCAGAGACCGGCACGATCTTCAGGCCCGTCTTCACGTTCTCCGGAATCTCGTCGAGATCTTTCTCGTTCTCCTCCGGAATGAGGACCGTCTTGATGCCGCCGCGGAGGGCTGCGAGCAGCTTCTCCTTGAGGCCGCCGATCGGCAGGACCTTGCCACGCAGCGAGATCTCGCCGGTCATCGCGACCTCGCGGTCGACCGGGTTGCCGGTCAGCAGCGAGACGATGGCCGTGGTCATGGCGACACCGGCAGACGGGCCGTCCTTCGGCGTAGCGCCATCCGGCACGTGGACGTGGATGTCCGTCGTGTTGAAGACCGTCGGCTTGATGCCGAGCATCACCGACCGGGACCGGACGAGCGAGCTCGCCGCCTGGATCGATTCCTTCATCACGTCGCGCAGGTTGCCAGTGACCTTCATGTTCCCGCGGCCGGGCATCTTGACCGCCTCGATGGTGAGGAGGTCGCCGCCCGTCTCGGTCCAGGCAAGGCCGGTAACGGCGCCCACCTGATCGGTCTCGTCGGCAAGGCCGTAGCGGAACTTCCGCACGCCCGCGAACTCGCCGAGGTTTTCCGGCGTCACGGTCAGCGTTGCGCCTTCGCCCTGCTCTGCCAGCTTGCGCACGGCCTTGCGGGCCAGGCGCGCAATCTCACGCTTCAGGCTACGGACACCGGCTTCGCGGGAGTAGTAGCGGATGAGGTCGCGGATGGCCTGGTCGGTGACGACGAACTCGTCTTCGGCAAGGCCGTGATCCTCACGCACCTGAGGGATCAGGTGGCGCTTGGTGATCTCCAGCTTCTCATCTTCCGTGTACCCGGCGATGCGGATGATCTCCATACGGTCCAGCAAGGGCTGGGGCATGTTGAGCGAGTTCGCCGTCGTCACGAACATCACATCCGAGAGGTCGTAGTCGACTTCCAGATAGTGGTCGTTGAACGTCGAGTTCTGCTCCGGGTCGAGCACTTCCAAGAGGGCCGAGGCCGGATCGCCGCGATGGTCCATGCCCATCTTGTCGATCTCGTCCAGAAGGAACAGCGGGTTACCCGACTTCACCTTCTTCAGCGACTGGATGATGCGTCCCGGCATCGAGCCGATATAGGTCCGGCGGTGGCCGCGGATCTCGCTCTCGTCACGCACGCCGCCCAACGACACGCGCACGAAGTCGCGTCCCGTGGCTTCGGCGATGGACCGGCCAAGCGAGGTCTTACCGACACCCGGAGGGCCGACGAGGCAGAGGATCGGCCCCTTCATCTTACCGGTGCGTTTCTGCACGGCGAGATATTCGAGGATCCGCTCTTTCACCTTTTCGAGGCCGTAGTGATCGTCGTCGAGCTGATGCTCGGCTTTGACCAGGTCGGTCTCGATGTCCTTGCGCGTGCCCCATGGCAGGGCGAGCAGCCAGTCGAGATAGTTCCGCACAACGGTGGATTCCGCCGACATCGGCGACATCTGCCGCAGCTTCTTCATTTCGGCGTCGGCCTTGTTGCGGGCCTCTTCGGACAGCGGCGTTTCCTTGATGCGGGCTTCCAGTTCGGCCAGCTCGTCGCGCTCGCCGCCTTCGCCCTGCTCACCCAGCTCGCGCTGGATCGCCTTCATCTGCTCGTTGAGATAATACTCGCGCTGGGTCTTCTCCATCTGCCGCTTGACGCGGTTTTTGATTTTCCGCTCCATCTGCAGCATGCCCATCTCGCTCTCCATGAGCGCGAAGACCTTTTCGAGGCGTTCCTTCACGTCCGTGAGTTCGAGCAGTTCCTGCTTGTCGGAGAGCTTGACCGAGAGGTTTGACGCCACCGAGTCGGCCAGACGGCCGGCATCGGTCATCGCCGTAATCGTGCCCACCGATTCCGGCGGGATCTTGCGGTTCAGCTTGACGTAATTCTCGAACTGCTCCTGCACGGCTCGCATCAGGGCCTGCACATCGGAATTGTCCGTTTCGGCTTCTTCCAGCGTTTCGACTTCGGCTTCGAAATAGTCGCCGCGGTCGATCAGCTCGTTCACGCGTGCACGTGTCTTGCCTTCGACCAGCACTTTCACGGTGCCGTCGGGCAGCTTCAGAAGCTGGAGGATGGTGGCGATCGTACCGGTTTCGTGCACGTCATCGGAGCCGGGATCGTCGATCGCGGCATCCAGCTGGGCCACCAGCATGATTTCATTGTCTGCCTCTTCGATCATTTCGAGGGCGCGAACCGACTTGTCGCGGCCCACAAAGAGCGGGGCGACCATGTCGGGAAAAACCACGATGTCCCGAAGCGGCAACACCGGAAGGTTCTTGGTCTTTGGCATGTAACTGCCTCCTTCGTATTATGGTCCCGCCTGGCGGCGACCATGTGACCCTACCTGCCAATGATGACGGGAGTCGGGCGATGTACCAGATGTGGAGAGTGGCAACGGCCGCTTCAACCCGGCCCCTGCGCAACAAAATTGTGATTTACCCCGCCCCTGCCTGCAATCAGGGCGCTGCGGCCCGCCATGCCTTTGCGGCAGCCTTTTCCGATTTCTGATTGGCCAGAAAAGCCGACAGAACGCCAAGTTTCTCATCTGGCTCCCCTCCCGCACCGAGCCGTTTCAGCTGCTCATAATACCACCCCATGGCGCCGAAACCGTTAAGCGCCTTGACGAGTTTGATCGGTGAGTGCGGCCCCAGCAGGCCCGGCCCGATGCGCAGTTTCTGCTCCCACCGGTCCAGCGCGTCCTGCGAGCCGTCCAGCAGGCGGGCCGGCGCAGCCGTATCGACACAAAGCGGCCGGCCAAGCCCGATCAGGTCCGCCTCGCCCGCCGCCAAGGCGTCATTCATCGCGGCCACAGTGCGGAAACCGCCGGTGACCATCAGGGGCATCTTCGCCCGGTCCTGTACCGCGCGGGCGTATTTCAGGAAGTAGGCCTCCCGCGCGCGGGTCGACTCGGCCACCGGCTGGTCGAAGGCCGGCTGCAGGCCTTCCTGATCCATCATTTTCGGCTGCTCGTAATTGCCGCCGGAAATCTCCACGAAATCAACGTTCAGCGTATCGAGGAGGTCGATCACGCCGAGGCAGTCCTCAAAGCTGAAGCCGCCTTTCTGGAAGTCTGCGGAATTCAGTTTTACCGACACGGAAAAACCGGGGCCCACCGCCGCCTTCGCCTCTTTCACGCAGGCGACCAGCAATCTTGCCCGGTTTTCAAGCGGGCCGCCCCATTCGTCCTGGCGCTGGTTGGCCAGCGGGGACAGGAAGGAGGACAGGAGGTAACCATGGGCGGCATGGACCTGAATGCCGTCAAACCCGGCCTGTTTCGCGACTTTCGCGGCCCGGCCGAAGCCTTCGATCACGGCCTGGATCTCATCCGCCGTCATCTCGCGGGGCGATCCGAACTGGCCGCCAGGCAGGCCAAGCGCCACAGGGCTCGGCGCAGCCGGCCGCGGGTTTACCAGTTTCGGCGTCTGCCGGCCGGCATGACTGACCTGCATGACCAGCTCCGCGCCATGGCTTTTCGCCGCCTCCGCCCAGCGGGCGAACCCGTCCAGTTCCTCATTCGAGACCTTCGGGCCGATGACGACATTCCCCACTTGTTCGAGGTGGTCGTGGTCGATCTGGACATTGCCGGTGATGATGCCGCCAAGCCCCCCTTCGGCCCAGCGCCGGTAGAGCGTGACATGTGCCTCAGTGACCCGGTTGCGCGAATCAGCCAATCCCTCTGTCATTGCCGCTTTCACAAGACGGTTGGGAAATGTCAGCCCGCTAGCCAGGGTTAATGCAGTGTTAATCGTGGCAGTCATTGATGTTCCCCCAATATCGACACTGACTCGTGACGCCCTTAAGGGAGACCATAAATGGCCGCCGCCAAGCAAGCAAAGCTGTTCGACCAAATGAGCTCCGACACGTCCGGTTACTCCGCCAAGGACATTGAAGTCCTCGAAGGCCTCGAGCCTGTCCGTAAACGCCCCGGTATGTATATCGGCGGCACGGACGAGCGCGCCTATCACCACCTCTTCGCCGAGGTGCTGGACAATGCCATGGACGAAGCCGTCGCCGGCCATGCCAACCGGATCGAGATCAATCTCGACGCCGAAGGCTACCTGACCGTCACGGACAATGGCCGGGGCATCCCGGTCGACCCGCACCCGAAATTCCCCAAGAAATCCGCCCTCGAAGTCATCATGACAACGCTGCACTCGGGCGGGAAGTTCTCGGACAAGGCCTACGCCACCGCCGGCGGCCTTCATGGCGTGGGTATCTCGGTGGTAAACGCGCTTTCGGAGCATGTGGAAGTCGAGGTGGCCCGCGACAAGCGGCTCTACCGCCAGTGCTTCTCCCGCGGCCTCGTCGAAGGCAAGCTGGAGAAGGTCGGCGCCGCTCCCAACCGGCGCGGCACGTCGGTCAAGTTCAAGCCGGACCACCAGATCTTCGGCGAGAAGATGCGCTGGCGCCCGGCGCGCCTGTTCCAGATGGCGCGCTCCAAAGCCTATCTCTATCGCGGCGTCGAAGTGCGCTGGAACTGCGACCCGTCCCTCCTGCCGGAAGACTCCAAGATCCCGGCAGAGGCAGTCCTCTCCTACCCGAACGGCCTCGCCGACCAGCTGGCAGAGGTGTTCGGCGGTAAAGCGACGATCACCGAAGCGCCGTTCACGGGTCTCGTGGACATGGGCGCGGAAGGCAAGGTCGAGTGGGCCATCGCTTGGACGCAGGCCGGCTTCGGCGAGAGCGACGGCTTTGCCCGCTCCTATTGTAATACGATCCCGACGCCCGAAGGCGGCACGCACGAGGCGGGCTTCCGCTCAGCCATCACCAAGGGCCTGCGCAATTTCGGTGAGCTGACCGGCAACAAGAAGGCTGGCGACATCACCGCCGACGACATCATGGGCCACTCCGGCCTCTTGCTCAGCGTCTTCATCCGCGGCCCGGAATTCGTTGGCCAGACGAAGGACAAGCTGTCGACCACCGCCGCGTTCCGCCTCGTCGAGAACGCCGTGCGCGACCGGTTCGACCACTGGCTGGCTGGGTCCCCGAAGGAAGCCGATAAGCTGCTGACCTGGGCGATCGACCGCGCCGATGAGCGCGCGCGCCGCAGGAAACAGAAAGAAATCAACCGCAAGTCCGCGACCAAGAAGCTGCGCCTGCCCGGCAAGCTGGCGGACTGCTCCGAAAAAGGTCCGGACGAAACCGAGCTGTTCCTCGTCGAGGGAGACTCGGCTGGCGGCAGCGCCAAGCAGGCGCGCGACCGGAAAACGCAGGCCATCCTGCCGCTCCGCGGCAAGATCCTGAACGTCGAGAGCGCCTCGCTCGACAAGATGATGGCCAACCAGGAGATCAATGATCTCGCCTTGGCCCTCGGCACCCAGCTCGGCAAGAAATTCGCCATCGATGACCTGCGCTATGAGCGCATCATCATCATGACCGACGCCGACGTGGACGGCGCCCACATCGCGGCGCTGCTGATCACCTTCTTCTACCGGATGACGCCGGGACTCATTGAATCCGGACGGCTTTTCCTGGCCATGCCGCCGCTCTACAAGCTCTCCAACAAGGGCACGATCGTCTACGCCATGGACGATGAAGACCGCGCGGCGAAGATGAAGGAACACTTCAAGCCGAACCAGAAAGTCGACATGACGCGCTTCAAAGGTCTCGGCGAGATGAACCCGGCGCAGCTGAAAGAGACCACGATGAACCCGGCAACCCGCACGCTCGCCCGCGTGACGCTGCCGGATTCCATGGACGAGCTGACCGAGATGAAGCCTGCCGAACTCATCAACACGCTGATGGGCAAGAAGGCCGAGCTGCGCTTCCGCTTCATCCAGGAAAACGCGGCCTTTGTGGAAGATCTGGATATCTAGGCCAAACAGGCGCACACTCCCCGAAAAATAAGGGGAGCGAAAACAATGTACTCACAGAAAGACTGGCTGCTCATCGTCGGGGCGGGCCTGTTCCTGCTGGGCCTCGTCACAGGCTTTGTCGGGCCGCTTTTGCTCAATCCGCGGATGGGACTGTCCTCGCATCTGGAGGGCCTGATGAACGGCACTTTCCTGATTGCCATTGGCGCAATCTGGGACCGGGTGCACCTCGGCCCGGCGCTGAAGAAGACGGCGTTTGGCCTGTTCCTGTTCGGCACGACCGCCAATTGGGCGACCGTGTTCCTCGCCGCCGCCTGGGGCGCGAGCGCACTGATGCCGATCTCAGGCTCCGGCCATACCGGCACGCCGTTTCAGGAAAACATCGTCGCGACGCTGCTGATGGGGCTCTCCATCGCGATGCTGATCGCGACCGCGCTGATGCTCGCCGGGCTCCTGCGCAAACGCGCCTGAAGTGGTGGATAAGTGCCCCGCCGGGCAATGAACAACACCGTGAATACACCGTGTATAGACCATGCTTACGCGGGCTGGGCGGGCCGCCCCTACGTCTTCGGCAGCCGCCGCATGTGCACGTCGCGCACGACATGCAGGGCCGGGCGGATGGCGAAACAGATCGACCCGATCAGGAACAGCCACGTCCCCGCTGTCTGCGTCGCCTCCCCGAAAAACAGGACCGAGCCGATGATGAACAGAATCGCCGCCAGCGCATCGACACAGTCATAGACCGTCCCATAGGCGACATAGACCTCCCTGTGGCGCGGCGTCGTAAAACGCATTCCTTCGGTCATGATGGACGCTCCCGTGTTTGCAGTGAGGCCTATGGGTGGCGGTTTCAGGTGGGGCTGTAAACAGATGCGTCCACGCTCCTGCGCCCGGCAGGAAGTAGAAACGAATTCAGGAGATCGACCGATCTCTTATAAGTTTGACGCTCCAAACCAACCACCGCTCCCCAAAATCACAGAATCTGCTTTGCTTATTACAGAACAGGAGCCTAAAAATGTTGACACCTTTGGTTGATGAAGGGTGGTTGAGATTTCTAGGGGGGCAAAACATGCCGGTAAATCCCGCAAAGCGCACGGCGCTTCTATTTCTATCTGCGAGCGTACTGGCCCTTGCGGCATGTGGGGGTGGCGGTGGCGGCACTTCTACCCCGACGACGACCTCTCCACCGCCGCCCCCACCACCACCGCCTGCGAATGCAGCGCCGGCAATTGTGACTGCGGTGGGCAATTCTACTCCGGATGAAGGCCAGACGTTTACTTTGGACGCTTCAGGCACTTCGGATCCCGAAAGCGATCCTTTGACATTTTCCTGGGCGCAGTTGAGTGGCCCCGCAGTCGATATCCCCGATACATCGATGGAAGTTCTCGCAGAACTCCGGGTCCCTGAACTGAACGAGACAAGTGTCGCAACTTTTGAAGTAACGGTCAGCGACGGAACGAATGAGTCGAAGCAAAGCCTGGATATAACGTTCACGGATATTCATCAGGAACCGCGTTTTGACGCGGAACCAGCCCTCCTTGACACACTCTCGTTCGACGATCCTGTGAAAGCCGTTTTTGTTGACAACCGAATTTCATTTTCGATGAGTGGAGCAAATGCAGCATTTGTTGCGACAGAACTTCCTACTGGAGAAAAACTCCGTATTCAGCAGCTTGGACTTTCGCCGGCGGATGAACTGGGGATCGTGAACCCGGCTTCTATTTTGGAAGATCCGACCAAGCCTGCGAGCTTCGCATCTGCGCATGTTATGGGTGCAAGCCAGTACTACTGGTCCAGCTTCGCCGTTCTTGAAGAAGCCACAAACCGGCTGAAAGTGTTCGTGCAATACGACGCGGAAGAAACTCTGGAAAACGTTCTATCTCTACCGGTGAAGAGCCCGTGTGCTTCCTATCGGATCACCAAGCCATTCAACAACTGGAATGGCCCTATGCTTATCGGCTCGCGTGAGGGAGGCTTCAGCCTCATAGACACCAACAATGGATACCAGGGAAGTCCACCAGAAGTCCCGCTTTACAGGACTTTCGGAACTGTCGAGTCATTTTGTGCGATCTATGCCGCAGAGTTTCCGTTGCAGGCGTCGAGTTACAACTCATACGATTCAACCAAGATCACTTTACCCGACGTGGTTGCATTCAATTCGGATACGAACGAAATTTACCACTACAAGCAATCGGTACACGCAGACCCTTACACATCCGAATATGGCCCGCCTGAAATAACAAATCTGGACCTGCAAACATCAGTTTCCCTTCAACTTGCGGCTTCCACACGCATTGGCAGGTTTTTCGATTTCGGCTCCGGCATGGCACTTGTCTTTACCGACGGAGAGCACGATGGGATCCATAGGCTAGTCGTGATCGCAACTGACGCAGACCGGCAAGTGATCCAGGAGACCTACAGCTGGGAAAAAGGCGTACCCAAAGACGTCATTCTTGACGATCTGAACGGAGACGACGCGCCTGAAATCGTTGTCATCACCGAAACATCGCCGGATGCAATTGTATTCTCCGCCCAGCCGAATGGCCTATATACGTTCCTGCCGCTGATCGGACCGAGCTATGTCGATATCGGTCTTGGCGCCGTCAGCGCTGTGCCCAGCATACGTAATGCATTGGGGCCGGATCTGCTGCTGATTGGTGACAAGGAAGACAAGGAAGTGCGTGCCTACGCGACGGGCAATTAAACCTTCCCGACAAAAATGTGGCCTCCTGGGTCACCCCCTTCTCAATAGTAGAAAGAGAAGGTCGTTCACCTGATGACAATGCTGCCATTCCCCCCTAAATGCTCTTCATGAGCAAAAATCTGAAAATCCTGGTCGCGCAGCTCAATCCTGTGGTGGGGGACATCAAGGGAAACCTTGAGCTGGCGCGCGGGGCGTATGCCGAGGCGAAGGACAAGGGCGCTGACCTGCTTGTCCTCTCCGAACTGTTCATTCTCGGCTATCCGGCCGAAGATCTGGTGCTGAAACCGGCCGCCGTGGAAGATTCCATGAAGGCGGTGCAGGACCTCGCCGCGGAGACCGCAGGCGGCCCAGCCGTGATCATCGGCAGCCCCTGGATGGACGGGAAGAAACGGCACAATTCCGCCGTACTGCTGAAAGATGGCGCGGTGGCCGGGCGCTATGACAAGCGCGAGCTGCCGAACTATGGCGTATTCGACGAGAAGCGCATCTTCGATGCCGGCGAAGGCCCCCTGCCCGTCTTCGATCTGAACGGTATCTCTGTCGGCCTCGCGATCTGTGAGGACATCTGGTATCCGCGCGTGCCCTCTGCGCTGGCCGAGGCGGGCGCCGAAATGCTGATCGTGCCGAATGGCAGCCCCTGGCGCCGCACCGTGCAGGTGGAGCGGCACACGAGCTTCTCCGCCTGGACGAAGACGGGCGTGCCGTACCTCTTCGTGAACCAGGTGGGCGGGCAGGACGAACTGGTCTTCGACGGGGCGAGCTATGCCGTCGATTTCGATGGGACCGAGCACCAGCTGCTCGGCGATTTCGTCACCGGCACGGCGCTGGTCAATTTCGATGGCGAGACGCATCAGTTCTCAAGCGACAGCCAGGTGGAGCTGACCAGCGGCTGGGAGGCCGAATACCGCGCGGCGGTGCTGGCGCTCGGCGATTACGTCAACAAGAACCGCTTCCCCGGCGTCGTTCTGGGCATGAGCGGCGGCATCGACTCGGCGCTGACAGCGGCGATTGCCGTGGACGCCCTCGGGCCGGAACGCGTGTGGTGCGTGATGCTGCCGTCGAAATATACGTCCTCTGACAGTCTGGAAGACGCGAAACTGTGCGCCGAGGCGCTGGGCGCGCGCTATGACACGATCAATATCCGCCCCGGCGTGAATGCGCTGGACGAGATGTTAAGCGAACAGTTCGCGGACCTGAAGCCGGACACCACAGAAGAGAATATCCAGTCCCGCCTGCGCGCGGTGACGCTGATGGCGCTGTCGAACAAATTCGGGCACATGGTGGTGACCACCGGTAACAAGAGCGAGATGGCCGTCGGCTATGCCACGCTTTATGGCGACATGTGCGGCGGCTATAATGCGCTGAAGGATTTCTGGAAGACCGAAGTGTTCGAGCTGGCACGCTGGCGCAACATGGCTGTGCCGAAAGGCGCACTGGGGCCGGGCGGGGAAGTGATCCCGATGCGGATCATCACCAAGCCGCCGAGCGCGGAGCTGCGCGAGGACCAGAAGGACGAGGACTCCCTGCCCCCGTATGACGTGCTGGACGATATCCTGCGCGGCCTGGTCGAGGGCGAGGAAGACGTGGAAGACATCATCGCCCGCGGGCATGACCCGGCTGTGGTGAAGCGGATAGAGCACCTGCTCTACATCGCCGAGTACAAACGCCGCCAGGCCCCGCCGGGCGTGAAGATCGGCGGCAAGAATTTCGGCCGCGACCGGCGCTATCCGATCACCAACCGGTTCCGGGACGCCTGAGCTCAGGAGGCCAGCCGGCGCTCCATGGATGGATCCCAGACGACGGTCATGTTCCGCCCCCGCTGCTTGGCAGCATAGGTCGCCTGATCGGCCCGCTCGATGCATTCCGCCACGCTGGCATCCGGATCGAGCAGCGTGAGGCCGAAGGAGGCCGTGATCGAGAATGGCGGGAAGCCGTCGGCCTCAATTTTCACTTCGGCCAGTTCAGACCGGATCCGGTCGATCATGTTGAACGCCGTGTTGATGTCCGTGTGCGGTACACATAGCAGAAATTCCTCACCGCCGAAGCGGAACAGGCGGTCAAACGGGCGCGAGTGCCGCATCACATGATGCGCAAACTCCGCCAGCGCCCGGTCTCCGACCAGGTGGCCATACCGGTCATTGACCAGCTTGAACCGGTCGATATCCATTATGACAATCACGCAGCTTTCCAGCTTGCGGCGGACAAGTTCCTGTTGCTCCCGTAGCTTTGTCAGCATGCCCACGCGGGTGCTGGCACCGGTCAGCGCGTCGACATTGTAGATCTCGTCTTCCAACTCGCGCTTCAGCGTCTCGATCAGCAGGCGCATTTCCTTCAGATTGCCTGTGAACCTCTCATAGTCCGCCATCGGGATGTTCTGATGGGACTGCAACAGCATCAGCAGGTGCGCCGCCGTTTCGTGCATGCTCTGGTGGGCTTTTTCCAGTTCCTGGAAATTCGGATTGCTCTGAACCACGTGCGAGCCGGGATTGTAATACCATTGACCAAAGCGGCACCTGCGGTGCGAGTCCGGTTCGAGATCGCGCGCATCTGGCTGGAGATTGCAGATCAGCGTCGTGTTCAGCGCATCCGTCCAGTGGACGTGGTTGAAAAGTGCTTGTTCCAAGACGGAAATCGCGTTCCGGATATCGCCGGGGGACACGCGCGCAAAATCGTCAGTCCCAACATCACCCTTGGTCTCAGCCATCGGCTCCCTTTCATATCCTAAAGCAGGCAGCAGACAGAATGATGTAAGGTAAGAAAATCAGGAAAGGCTCTCGAATTCCTGTTTGATTTTCGAGCTTTGTTACCTTTGGGGTAAGGACTCCGGGCCTTCGCAAAAGCCCGCGCGCGCCTCTGCACCAAGGGCGGCTTTCCGGCCTGCCCGTTGATTTGAGAAACGACTACTCGTTGGGGCCTTCGTCGAAAGAGCCGTTCTGGAAGGCTTCCAGTTCGAGCCCCTCGGCACGCACCTTGTCGACTTCATCAGGATAGATGTCAGACGCTTCGCCGAAGCCGACGATGGGCGACGGCACAATGTCGTCATGTGCGATGGCATCGTCATAGAGCAGCCAGGCGCGCGTGCCGCCGATACAGGCGACCTCCACCCACTGGTCTTCCTCGAGGCTGACCGCCGACATGCTGGAGATGTCGCGCAGCTCGGCCTCGTTGATCGTGTATTCCTGCCCGTTCACGCCGAAGATGGCGAAGCCTTCGCCGAGATAGCGCAAGTAGGACAGGACATCGCCGGCCTTCAGGTTCAGCACCTGCATGCCTTCATCGCCCGGCGTCTCGATATTGGCGTCGACCAGCATGGTCACCGGCTCGATCTTCGAGGCAACGATGAATTCCAGGCTGTCGCGCTCCACGCGCTGGCGGTTCCAGATCTGGTAATTGGCATATTGCGGCAGCGTGCAGGCGACATTGGCCGGCGCATCCGGATTGGGCCGGGCGCGGCCGTTCAGCGTGACGCCCTGCTCCAGCACGACAAAGCCGGACGGGTACTCCCCCGGCCAGCCATAGGAGACGTACCAGGTGTCGGGATATCCCGCGAGCGCGGCATAGTCTGTGTCGTCCGGCGCGGACTCGGCCACTTCATAGGGAGACGCAATCGGCTCGGACTCCGGAACCTGGGCCTCAAGCGTTTCGTGTTCGATGGCGGCAGGGGTGGAGGCGTCGCCGCCAGCGGGCGTGTCCGACGGCTGTCCGCAGGCCACGAGGCTTCCTGCCAGGACAAGAATCCAGGCTTTTTTCATGACCCCCTCCTCGGGTTGCGACTCAACTGCCGGTGCCACACTAGCATACAGATTAGCAAGAAACTGGCATGGGTCGCTTGGCTTTTTCTGCAATTTGGTGTCGAAAGCGGCACACATTCTCCTGATCCACGGCCATAACACGTCCATGACCTCCCCTATCGTCCGTTTCGCCCCGTCGCCAACAGGCCGCCTGCATGTCGGCAATGTGCGCACTGCGCTCATCAACTGGCTGTTTGCCCACAGCCAGGACGGAAAGTTCATCCTGCGCATCGACGATACCGACGTGGAACGCTCCACGAAGGAGAACGAGGACGCGCTGAAGGTCGACCTCGAATGGCTGGGCCTGGTCTGGGCCGACACGTTCAACCAGTCCGACCGCTTCGCCCAGTATGACGCCGCCGCCGACAAGCTGCGCGAAATGGGCCTGCTCTATCCGTGCTATGAAACGGCCGACGAACTCGACCGTAAGCGCAAGATCGCCCTCTCTCGCGGCCGCCCGCCGGTCTATGACCGGGCGGCGCTCAGCCTAACGGACGAGGAGAAGGCGAAACTCGAGGCAGAAGGCCGCCAGCCGCACTGGCGTTTCAAACTCTCGGGCGAGCGCGTCGAGTGGGAAGACCTCGTGCGCGGGCCGCAGAGCATCGACACGTCCAGCCTCTCCGATCCGATCCTGATCCGCGAAGACGGCTCCTATCTCTACACCCTCCCCTCCGTCGTCGACGACATCGAGGCCGGCATCACGCATGTCGTGCGGGGCGAGGACCATGTGACCAACTCCGGCGCCCAGATCGAGATCTTCAAGGCGCTCGGCGGCACCGCGCCGGACATGGCGCACACGCCGCTGCTGATCGGCGCGGACGGCCAGGGCCTGTCAAAACGCCTCGGCTCGCTCTCCATGGGCGAGCTGCGCGCGCAGGGCTATGAGCCGATGTCGATCTGCTCGCTGCTCGCCAAAATTGGCACGTCCGACAATGTCGAGGCGCGCGAAAGCCTTGAGCAGCTCGCCGATGAGTTCGATTTCGGCAAGATCGGCCGCTCCCCGGCCCGCTTCGACGAGGCGGAGCTGAAAGGGCTGAACGCGTCGATCCTGCACGCCCTGCCGTTTGACGCCGTGAAGGACCGCCTCGCGGCGGTGGACCCGCGCGCCGCTGACGAAGCCTTCTGGACCGTAGTACGCGAGAACTGTTCCCTGCTGCCGGATGTCGCCGAATGGGTCGACACCGTGTTCGGCGACATCACCCCGCTGGTGGACAATGAGGACAAGGACTTCGTCGCCACGGCCGCAACGCTGTTGCCGGAAGGTCAGCTGACGGGCGAGACTTGGAGCCAGTGGACAAATGCCGTGAAGGCAGAGACCGGGCGCAAGGGCCGGGGCCTGTTCATGACGCTCCGCAAGGCGCTGACGGGTCAGGAACACGGCCCCGACATGGGCGCCATCCTGCCTCTGATCGGACGCGAGCGGGCGCTGAAACGGCTGGGCGGCTGATACCGGAACAGCCAAGTTCCTGATTTTGTTCCGTTTTGGTTCGACGTGAACAAAAATGGAACTTTTTCCTTTCCAAATCGTGAATATTCTGCTTATGTTCTCATGTTGCGGGGGCAAACGGAACGCACCCGCAAACTGGGTTCAAAACATAGGCTGGGAGTTGCGTGATGGTACGTCTGGTGATCAAGGGATGTGAGTTCGATCCGGCGCAGGTGAAGGATGTCGTTTACGGCGACAGCTTCCGCATGGAGCTCGACAAGGCGATGGAACTGGCAGATGCCGGCGTCGAATTCTGGGCCGCCGGGCCGGACGGCGCCATGGCCCGCGTCACCCTCGGCGAGAACGAATATGGCGAGCGGATCCTGAAGACCGAAGCCATTGCCTACGCCGCCAACCATCTTGGTGAAATCGTTGCCCCGCCGGTCGTGCGCCGCCCCTACCGCGCTGAGACACATATCCCTGCACGGATGGATTTCGCTGTCGCAGCCTGATCCGCGGCGCCTCTGAATTTACGCAGCGGCCCTCACCTCCTGCCCGCGCCAGAACGGTGCTGCCACCTCCCCCGGACGCGGGAGGTGAGGGTTACTCCGCCACCAGTTGGACGAGCACATCGCCTTCGGAGACCTGGTCGCCTACGTTTCCGGTCACGGCTTCCACCACGCCATCGCGCGGCGCAGTGAGGGCGTGCTCCATCTTCATGGCTTCCATGACGGCGACCGTATCGCCGCGCTTCACTTCGGCGCCGGCCTTCACGGAAATCGACAGCACCTTGCCCGGCATCGGCGCGCTGACATTGTCACCGCCGAGCACGGCTTCGACGTCGGCGTCGAATTCCGGCACTTCCACAAGCACCGTGTCGCCGCCCGTCGTCACCGCATAGCGGCGGGGCGAGATGTCCGTCACCAGCGGCAGCGGCGTCTCCGGATCCACCGGATGGTCTTCCGGATCGATCCAGTCCGCTTCGGCGCCAACTGCCACCATCGACTTGTGCACCGGCGCGGAATTCATCCGCCAGCCATCCTGAATCCCCCACGGCGTCGCCCCGCCCGCCTCGTTCAGGCGCACATCGCAAACCGCCATGACAGAGGCATGTTGGTGTTCCGCAGGCGGAAGGGTCAGCGCATCGCCCGCTTCCGCGATCCAGTTCACATGATGGGAATGGTTGAGGAAGGCATCCGACGAGGCGCAGCGGCGAAGGAAGCCCGTATTGGACGGCACGCCAGCCAGCTGCAGGTGAGACAGCGTCTCGATCAGCCGTTCGCAGGCCGCGCGCCGGTTACCCTCATGCACGATCAGCTTGGCGATCATGGAGTCATAATTCGACGGCACGCGGTCGCCCGTCTCGAAGCCTGCATCCCAGCGCACGATCTCTCCATCGGCGGGTTCCATCATGCCGAATTCGAGGATCAGGCCCGCGCCGGGGCGGAAGCCTTCGGCGGGGTCTTCGGCACAGATCCGCGCCTCGATGGCATGGCCATGGAGCGGAATGTCCTGCTGGTGAAGCGGCAGCAATTCGCCGGAGGCCACACGCAGCTGCCATTCGACCAGATCCTGTCCCGTGATCATCTCAGTCACCGGGTGCTCCACCTGCAGGCGGGTATTCATTTCAAGGAACCAGAACGTGTCGAGCGCCAGCGGCCTTGATCCGTCCACGATGAATTCCACCGTCCCGGCGCCTTCATATTTCACGGCCTTGGTGAGCGCCACGGCGGCATTCGTCATCGCCTCCCGCACGTCTTCCGGCATGCCGGGCGCGGGCGCTTCCTCGATCACTTTCTGGCGGCGGCGCTGCAGCGAACAGTCGCGCTCGTAAAGGTGCACGGCGTTGCCATGGGAATCCCCGAACACCTGCACCTCGATATGGCGTGGGCATTCGACCAGTTTCTCCAGCATGACGCGGCCATCACCAAAGCTGCTTTCCGCTTCGCGCACGGCGCTTTCCAGTTCGGCTTTCAGCTCGGACGCCCTGGAGACGAGGCGGATGCCCCGGCCTCCGCCGCCGGCCACGGCCTTGATCAGCAGCGGGAAGCCGATCTCTTTCGCCGCTTCGGTCAGCGTCTTGGCGTCCTGCGCCTCGCCGCGATAGCCAGGCAGCACGGGCACGCCCGCTTCCTCGGCGATGCGCTTGGCTTCATCCTTCGGCCCCATGGACCGGATCGCGGAGGCAGGCGGGCCAACCCAGATGAGCCCGGCCTTCACCACAGCCTCGGCAAAGTCGGCATTCTCGGACAGGAAGCCATAGCCGGGATGAATCGCGTCCGCGCCGGTCTCCTTCGCTGCGGCGAGGATCGCCTCGACCTTCAGATAGCTCTCGGCGGCGGGCGCCGGGCCGATATGTACGGCCTCGCCCGCCTCGCGCACATGCTTGGCGCGCGCATCGGCGTCGGAATAGACGGCGACGGTAGCGATGCCGAGGTCACGGCAAGTGGCAAAGATGCGGCACGCGATCTCGCCCCTATTCGCGACGAGAAGCTTCTCGATTTTCATGTCCGGGCCCTCCGGTGTCCCGGTGCCCGCTGCGATGAACGGCGGCGACCAGAACGAAACTGATGATCATCAGCAGATACCACGATCCGAGCTTGGATAAAGAGACCGGGTGCCAGCCATCCTCCTGGCCTGGATAGGTCCAGGCCCGGGCGAAGGTGCCGATGTTCTCCGCAAACCAGATGAAGAGGGCGACGAGCAGGAAGCCGATGACCAGCGGCATCGGCCGGTGAAACCGGTCCGGCCGAAACCAGACGAGGCAGGGCCCGTAAACCATCACCGTACCCGCGAACAGGGCGATCCGGACATCCGGCAGCCAGTGATGGGCGAAGAAATTCACATAGATCGCTGCCGCGAGCAGGCCCTGGATCCAGAGCGGCGGGAGGCGTTCGAAGCGGAACTCGAAGATGCGCCACACCCGCGCCAGATAGGAGCCGACGGCGGCGTACATGAAACCGGTGAACAGTGGAACGGCACCGATCCTGAGGACGCTTTCCTCCGGATAGATCCAGCTGCCATGGGCCGTCTTGAACAATTCCATGATCGTGCCGGTGATGTGGAAGACGAGGATGACCTTTGCCTCTTCCAGCGTCTCCAGCCCCGTCCAGAGCATCAGTATCTGGATCACCACCGCGCCGATCACCAGAAAATCGTAGCGCGAGACTGCTGCGCTCTCCGGATACCAGAGGAAGGTCGCCAGCAGGAATCCCAGCATCGCCCCGCCGAACAGGCAGGCCCAGCCCTGCTTGATGCCGAAACTGACGAATTCGAAGGCGGCGAGGCTCCACGGCCCCCTCACCCACCTCTCCCGCAAGGCTTCGCGCCCGGCATGCAGGCGCCGCTGGACGGCATTGGGCGGCTTCGGGCCGAAGGCTGGGGGCGCGGGCATTGTCTGGCTTTTACATTGATTCAAGGCGGGTTTCGGGCCGGTTGGTGACCCTTCCCGGCCCGGGCCTGACCGGGTTCGGGCGGTCGCGGCCTCTTGCGCGGGGGTAAAGCGATTGTAGGGTTAACAACCTGAATCGGAGGGAATTCATATGGCCTATGCATCTGGCGTCCGGGTAAGCAGCCTCGCCGGCCTCGTGGGAGCCGCTGTCGGCGGCTATATCGGCTACACACAAGCCGCAGACGTCAGTGAATTGACGCCTCTTGCCGGCGCCTTGATCCTTGGCGGCGTTGGCCTCGTTGCGGGTAGCGCGGGCGCCTTCCTGCTGAAGTCGCTGATGCAGTTCCTGATCTATCTGATCATGTTTGGCGTGCTGATCTATGTCTTCCAGGGTCCGATCGAACAGCTGACCGGTATAAACCCCGTTCAGGCGACCCTGCACCTTTTGTCCGATATCGGTATACCTGTGGGCAGCTGGCTCAAATCGACCGGCGGCTGAGGCGCCAGGCCCTAGCGCACCCAGGTCGGGCGCCGCTTTTCGAGGAAGGCGGCGATGCCTTCCTTACCCTCGTCAGACACACGCCGCGCCGCGATGCGCTTGGCCGTCTCATGGCCAAGATCGCGGTCGATGATCTGGCCTGTGACATCGGCGACGAGTCGCTTCGCATCGGCCACGGCGCCCGGCGCCGCCGAGAAAACAAGATTGGCGAGGTGCTCTTCCATCTTCGTCATCTCTTCCATCGTTTCGACGACATACTGGACGAGGCCGATCTTCTCGGCGAAGGCGGCGTCGAAGCTTTCGGCCGTCGTGAACAGTGCGCGGGCCCAGCGCGGGCCGATGGCGTCGATCACATAGGGGCTGATCGTTGCCGGCGTCAGACCAAGGCGGACTTCGGAAAAGCGGAACTTGGTGTTCGACATGGCAACGGCCACGTCACAGGCTGCCACCAGCCCTGCCCCGCCGCCCATGGCCGCACCCTGCACCATGGCCAGCGTCATCTGCGGCATCTCGTAGAGCGACTGCAGCATCTCGGCGAGGTTCACTGCATCGCGGACATTGTCGTCCTTCGTGTGCGTGGCGGCGCGCTTCATCCAGTTGAGATCGGCCCCGGCGCTGAAGGTGTGGCCATTGCCGCGCAGGATCATCATGCGGATCGTGGGCTGGTCGGCGATCGTCTTGAACGCGTCGGTCAGCTCGGCGATCAGCTCCATGTTGAAGGCATTGTGCACGTCGGGCCGGTTGATGGTGACGACAGCGAGGCCCTCTTCGGTGGCCTGGAATTTGATGAGATCGTAATTGGAATCGCGCATGGGGCCCTCGCGTTGAATTTCTGAGAGTCTTTTGGACCGCTGACGCGCTCACGGCAACCGGTGTTCCGCCGCAGGGGATACCCCAAAAAGCCGACGGCCCCCCGCCGCGCGCGGGAGGCCGTCGTCGGACAGTGCTCAAGCTCAGCTCGTTTTACCGTCCGGTTCCTGTTCATCGTCAATGCCGTTTTCGGGGATCAACAGCTTGGGCCCGGCGCGCCAGGCGTCGATTGCGGCATTGTATTCGGCCTCCAGCACATAGCCATCTGCATCGGCGTCGAATTTAGAAAACTTCGCGACAGCCTCGGCTTCGGTGGCCCGGCCTCGGGACGTCTTCCAGGAAACGAATTCCGCTTCGCTGAGGCGGCCATCTGCATCGGTATCGAGACCGGAAAAGTCCGGCATCTCCCCGGCATGGCCCATCAGGGCCGTGGCAAAGGCGGCGACCACAAGGAATGGGGTGCGTTGCATGACGTCTCTCCTTTGGTGCTGCGCCGCCTCATCACCTGCGACACGAGGAGCCTACGCCAGGGAGCCGTTCATGTTGCGTGAAAAGGGGTTCACGACACGATTTTAATGATCGGTTTCACAACGTGATTTTAATGGACGGACACCGTCTACGGATCAGACGCCCTCGGCGCCGATCTTGCGGCAGAAGGTTTCCCACGACCGGAAACCTTCGTCGCCAAGTTCCCCCGCCCCGCCGATGATCGTGTGATGAAGCGGGTGGAAGCCCGAAAGGCCAAGCAAGCCACGCTCCAGCGCCTTCAGCGCCCCGGCATCCATGCCGAACCGGTAGACGAGGCCGGGCATCCCCATGGAGACGAGTACGCGGGCGGACTTGCCCTTCATCATCTGGGCAGGCCAGCCATTATCGCTCTGCCCAAGGAAGAATTCGCCGCGTGCAGCCTGTTCCAGGAACGCCTTCAGCATGGCCGGCATGCTGCCCATCCAGAGCGGGAATGCGATCAGCAAATGCTCGGCCGCAGCAATCTTTTCACGTTCTGTCAGGATGGGCTCGGGCGGCGGGGTCTCGAACTCCTCCGCGGACCGCAGCAATGGTATGTCGAGTGCGGCAACATCGATCCGGGTGACCGTATGGCCCGCACTTTCCGCGCCATCAGCATAGGCGTCGCACAGCTCATGGATCAGGTGTTTCGGGTCTTTATCCGGATGGCCGTTGATAATGCAGATCGATTTCGTGGTCATGGGCGTGTCCCTCTTTCTGCCGGATCGTACGACAGAAAGATGTCAGACCTGCGACGCTGCGCAATCCGCAAACGTCCCTATTTTCGATCCTTACATCCGGAAGACGCCGAAGCCGCGATCGGGGAATGGCGCATTGAGGCTGGCCGAGAGGGCGAGGCCCAGCACGCGGCGCGTGTCCGCCGGGTCGATAATGCCATCGTCCCAGAGGCGCGCGGTGGAATAGTAGGGCGAACCTTCGGTCTCATAGAGGTCGCGGATCGGCTGCTTGAAGGCTTCTTCCTCGTCTGCAGACCATTCCCCGCCCTTGCGCTCAATGCCGTCGCGCTTGACCGTCGCCAGCACGGAGGCTGCCTGTTCGCCGCCCATGACGGAGATGCGGGCGTTCGGCCACATGAAGAGGAAGCGTGGGGAATAGGCCCGGCCGCACATGCCGTAATTCCCTGCCCCGAAGCTGCCGCCGGTGACGACGGTGAATTTCGGCACGCTGGCTGTGGCAACGGCGGTCACCATCTTGGCGCCGTCCTTGGCGATGCCGCCGGCCTCGTATTTCGAGCCGACCATGAAGCCGGTAATGTTCTGGAGGAAGACGAGCGGGATGCGGCGCTGGTCTGCCAGTTCGATGAAGTGCGCCGCTTTCTGCGCGCTCTCCGAGAACAGGATGCCGTTATTGGCGAGGATGGCGACCGGCATGCCGTAGAGCCGGGCGAAGCCGCAAACGAGCGTTTCGCCATAGAGTTTCTTGAACTCATGGAATTCGGAGCCATCGACAAGACGGGCGATGACTTCGCGGGCATCAAAGGGCTCGCGTACATCCTGCGGGACGAGGCCGTGCAGCTCTGCCGGATCGTAGAGCGGTTCGGCTGGCTCGGTCAGGTCGAAGGGCTGGGGTTTCGGCTTTGCGAGTGTACGGACGATGGAGCGTACGATGGCGAGTGCGTGGGAGTCGTGAGCGGCATAATGGTCGGCCACACCGGAGCGGCGGGCATGCACATCGGCGCCACCGAGGTCTTCTGCCGAGATCACCTCCCCCGTCGCGGCCTTCACCAGGGGCGGGCCGCCGAGGAAGATCGTGCCCTGCTTGCGGACGATGACCGTCTCGTCCGACATGGCCGGCACATAGGCGCCGCCTGCCGTGCAGCTGCCCATGACGGAGGCGATCTGGGGGATGCCCTTCGCGCTCATCTGCGCCTGATTGTAGAAAATGCGGCCGAAATGTTCCCGGTCCGGAAAGACTTCCGACTGGTGGGGCAGGTTTGCCCCGCCGCTGTCGACAAGGTAGATGCAGGGCAAATGGTTTTCGAGCGCGATTTCCTGGGCCCGCAAATGCTTCTTCACCGTGACGGGGAAGTAGGCGCCGCCCTTCACGGTCGGATCGTTGCAGACGATCAGGCATTCCCGGCCTTCGACCCGGCCAACGCCCGTGATGATCCCGGCGGCGGGCGCTTCATTGTCATACATGCCGTGGGCGGCCAGCGCGCCAACCTCAAGGAAGGCGCTGCCGGGATCCAGAAGGCGTTCGACCCGATCGCGCGGGAGAAGCTTTCCCCGGCCGACATGGCGCTGGCGCGAGGCTTCAGGTCCGCCAAGCGCGGCTTTGGAGGTGTGCTCGCGCAACTCATCGAGCAGGCGTTCCATGGAGGCCTTGTTCGCGGCAAAGCGCGGGCCAGCCACGTCGAGACTGGATTTCAGGACGGGCATTCAGCCTCCCTTCAGAAGTTTTTGGCAGGCTTAACTGCCTCTGGGTCAGGTGTCACGCGTGTGTCACCGGTTTTTACCAGACTGGCGAAAAAGCCCTCTAGGAAAGACCGCAGTCGATGCGCATGTTCAGAAATATGAAGCTGGATATTACGACATCCCTGAAGGCGATTGCCTTCCTCAAGGATGTGCCGGCCAAGGCGATGAAAGCGGCCGGGCGCGAAGCCTCATGGTTTTGCGTGCCGGCGGGCGGGACGCTGTTCCTGCGCAACGAACCGGCCGACATGATCTATTTCGTCCTGTCGGGCGCACTTGGCGCTTTCCGGGCGAACCCCAACGGGCAGACCGAATTTGTCGGCCATATCCGCCCCGGCGAGCCGGTGGGCGAGATGGCGCTGTTCCTGGGCGGCGTTGACCTCGACGGAGACGGCTCCCCCAATAACGCACCCCATACGAGTTCGGTGTATGCGCTGCGCGATTCCGAAGTTGTGGGCTTCTCGCGCGAAGGCTGGCGGCAACTGGTCAAGTCCGAGCCGGAACTGCTGGAGCACATGATCCGCATCATCCTGCGCCGGGTCGGTCGGGAGGGACAGCGCAATGTCAGCGCCGCCCCGAAAGTCTTCACGCTGGTGGCGACCTCGCCGACCATCGACCTCGAATTGCGTGCCAAAGCGCTGAAGGCAAGCGTCGAGGCCCTCGGCAAGACCGCCATCGTCGTGGGCGAGCGCATGGGCGAGGACAAGCCCGCTGCCTTCTTCGACGACCTGGAACAACGCCATGACGTGGTGATCCTGATCTCGACCATCGGCGATACGCGCTGGTACCGCCTCTCCGTGCGCCAGGCAGACCGGATCTGGGTGGTCGGCCGAGCCGATGCCAAGCCGTCCAATCCGCTGATGCCGGAAGATGACTCCCCTGCCCGCGAACTGAAACTGGTCGACGTGCTGCTACTGCACCCGGGAGACAATCGCCGCGCCTGCAAGCCGGTCGAATGGCTGGAAGCGGCGGGCGCGAGCCGCCTGTTCCACTGGCAGGGCATGGAAGGCGCAAATTGTGACCGGCTCGCCCGGGTCATGGCGGGTGTATCGGTCGGGCTGATACTCTCCGGCGGCGGCGCGCGCGCCTATTCGCATATCGGCGTGGTGCGGGCGATGCGCGACCGCGGTATCCCGATAGACTTTGTCGGCGGGGCTTCCATGGGCGCGGTGATCGCCGCCTGTGTGGCCATGGGCTGGGACGATGCCGAGATCGACATGCGCATCCGCAAGGCCTTCGTCGAGAGCAATCCACTGGGCGACTATACACTGCCCGTGGTCGGCATGGTCAAAGGCGTGCGCGTGAATGCCCGCCTGAAGGAGCATTTCGGAGACGTGGAGATCGGCGACCTGGAGCTGCCCTTCTTCGCCACATCCACGAATTTGATGACCGGGACGCAGCGCATTCACCGGACGGGCCTCCTGCGCGATGCGTTGCGTGCCACGATCTCCCTTCCGGGAATCCTGCCGCCGGTTGTCGATGGCAACGAACTGCTGGTCGATGGCGCCGTGCTGAACAATTTCCCGGTCGATGTGATGCGGGACATGCATCGCGGTTTTGTCATCGGTTCCGATGTGACACGCCAGCCAGAGGGGCTGAAGATCGACGAGTTTGAAAAGCCCGCAGGCTTTTTCCGCTGGGTCGCGCGGCATGGATTCTCCAATCCGCCGCCGATCGCCGGCGTCCTCATGCGAGCGGCGACGATCCGGGCCGATACCCAGTTCGGGCGGGACATAACGGACGTGCTGATCCTGCCTGAACTGGCGGAAACCGAGCTGCGCGACTGGGAAAACTACGACGTCAGCGTCGAGTCCGGCTATCAGGCCGCCCTGCTCGCGCTGGATCAAGCTCGTCTGGCATCACCCATCCGGCCGGAAACGGCGGTTCTGACAAACCTGTAATTTTCAATACAGTATTAAGCATATTCGGGCAGCTTCCATCAGGGCTGAAGGGGGAGGATGGGAGATGCTGCGCATGGATATGGCGCTTTGGGATATGTTGCCGGTGGTCATTTGCGAGACTGCCGCCGTTCGTGATGAATCCGGAAAGCTGATTGATCTTCAATGGACCGCTTCCAATCGGCTCATGAATGAGTCGATCCTGCCTGACGGTAAAAGCATTATCGGGATGCGCATCTTCGAATTCGACCCGGCGTACAAAGATACCGAAATGGTCCGCGCGGTCACCCATGTGATCGAGACCGGAGAGTCGCGCACCTTCACGACCGCCAAAGGCCGGGCAGCCAGGATGCTCGGCAAGATCATGAAGACGACAATCATCCCGGTCGAGCGCGATGGCGAACGCCGCGCGCTGTCTGTTTCTCACGAAATCACGGATATCGCCGAAGAACGGGACGAAGCGGTACGCTTGTATGAGCTCGCTAAAACGGCGTGTGATCATGCCCTGCATGGCATTATCCTCAACGATGCCGCCGGACGAATCACCTATGTGAACCGTGCGCTTTGCGAAATGTCCGAATATTCCGAAGAGGAACTCATCGGCCAGGATGTTGGCATCCTGACGGGTGATGAAACCTATGAGCCGGACCCCGAGCTGGCGATGAAACTCGCCAGCGGCGAAGTCCTGCGTCACGTCACCCAGGCTGAGACGCCGACAAAGTCCGGCGGCACCAACCAGGTGGAACTATCGCTCACCAGCGCCCGCTGGGGCAAAAAAGGCGAACGCGTCTTCATCACCTATGTCCGCGATATCCGCGAGGAACGCCGTCAGGGGCACGAACTGCGCGATGCCCTGCACCGCGCCGAACAGGCGACCCGGCTGAAATCCGAATTCCTGGCCAATATGAGCCATGAAATCCGTACGCCGCTGAATGGCGTGCTCGGTATGACGCAGGTTCTGGCGCACACCAGCCTGACGCCGGACCAGCGCGAGCAGGTCGCCACGATCCTCGATTCCGGCAAGACGCTGATGTCGATCCTGAACGACATTCTGGACCTGTCGAAAATCGAAGCCGGCAAACTGGAAGTCACGCCGGTGAACGGGGACTTGCGCCACAAGTTGAGCCGCATGATCAAGCTGCATGCAGCAACGGCTGAGGAAAAGGGCATCCAGCTCCAGTTGTTCATCGACCCAAGCGTGCCGTCCCGAATGAAGTTCGACCCCGTACGTGTGCGCCAATGTGTCGGCAACCTTGTTTCCAATGCCATCAAATTCACGGAAAAAGGTGAAGTGATGGTCGTGGTCACCTGTGAACCAACCGAGAACGGACATACGCGCGTGATCGTTCACGTGTCCGACTCCGGTTGCGGTATCCCGGCAGAGAAAATGGACCGTGTCTTTGAAAGCTTCTCGCAAGCCGACGGGTCCACAACGCGCCGCTTTGGCGGCACCGGCCTCGGCCTGCCGATCACACGGAAACTGGCCCGGATGATGGGCGGCGACGTTACGGTTGTCAGCGAACCTGGCCGCGGATCTGTCTTTACCCTGAAGTTCGAAGCGGAAGCCGGCGAAGTGGTCCATCTGCACGAAGCCGTGCTGCCGAAGCCTGCTGCGCCGCAGACCAAACAGGTCGGCCTTGGCGGCCGCCGCGCTCTGGTCGTGGACGACAATGGCATCAACCGCCGGGTCGCGCGTACCTTCCTTGAGCATTATGGCCTCGTCGTATCGGAAGCCGGGGACGGCAACGAAGCGCTCGAAGCGCTTGATTACGAACCGTTTGACATCGTCCTAATGGACATTCACATGCCGGGCCTCGATGGCGCGGAAGCCTTCAAGCGCCTGCGCAATTCCGCCAGCCTGAACCGCGTCGTGCCGGTCATTGCCCTGACCGCGGACTCCATGCGCGGCGACCGGGAAAAGTATCTCGCCAAAGGCTTTGACGGTTACGTCGCCAAGCCGATTGATGAGCGGTCGCTCGTCACGGTGATCGGACAGGTGCTGAGCGTTCCAACCGAATTCGAGGAACGCCGCGCACGGGCCTGACGGGGCGGCTCTCTATCGCTTCAAGAATTCCGGCAGCGCCACGGGATCGCCCGGTATTCCGGGCGCGTCGGTCAGGATTTTCTGCCACCAGCCGACATCGTGCCAGGCGCCAAGCTTGTAGCCGACATCCCGGTAAGTCCCGAGATGCGTGAAGCCGAGACGCTCATGCAGCGCAATGCTGGCGTCATTCGGCAGGGCGATCCCGGCAAAGGCGTTCCGGAAGCCCTGCCCTTCCAGCATGTCCAGCAGACGGACATAGAGCTGCATCCCGGCGCCTTTGCGCTGGGCGTCCGGCGCGACATAGACGCTGACATCGCAGGACCAGCGATAGGCCGCCCGCGCCCTGTGCTGGGAGGCATAGGCATATCCAAGCGGCGTGCCGCCTTCTTCCCCAACGAGCCAGGGGTAGGTCTTCAGTGTGGATTCAATACGCTGAGCCATCTCTTCCGCAGAAGGTGGCTCCATCTCGAACGAAATGACCGTTTCACGCACATAGGGCGCGTAGATGCCGGCGATCCATCCGGCGTCGTCAGACGTCGCCAGGCGGATCTTCAGGCTCATGCGGTTTCGCCGAACAGCTCCCGTCCGATCAGCCAGCGGCGGATCTCGGACGTCCCTGCCCCGATCTCGTAAAGCTTCGCGTCGCGCAGCAAGCGGCCGGTCGGATATTCGTTGATATAGCCATTCCCGCCGAGGATCTGGATCGCATCGAGCGCGAGTTTCGTTGCCGTCTCAGCCGCATAGAGGATCGCGCCAGCGGCATCCTTGCGGGTGGTCTCGCCCCGGTCGCAGGATTTGGCGACGGCGTAGACATAGGCCTTGGCCGCGTTCATCTGGACATACATGTCTGCGACTTTGCCCTGGATCAGCTGGAACTCGCCGATCGACTGGCCGAACTGTTTGCGGTCGTGAATGTAGGGGATCACGACGTCCATGCAGGCCTGCATGATGCCGGTCGGCCCGGCCGACAGCACGGCGCGTTCGTAGTCGAGCCCGCTCATCAGCACACGGACACCGCCATTCAGCGGCCCCATGATGTTCTCTTCCGGCACTTCGCAATCCTCGAAGACAAGCTCACCCGTCTCCGAGCCGCGCATACCCAGCTTGTCGAGCTTCTGCGCGACGGAAAAGCCTTTCATGTCCCGCTCGATCAGGAAGGCGGTGATGCCTTTCGAGCCAGCCTCAGGCTCCGTCTTGGCATAGACCACGAGGACATCTGCATCCGGCGCATTGGTGATCCACATCTTGGTGCCGTTCAGCACATAACGGTCGCCCTTCTTGTCTGCGCGCAGCTTCATCGAGACGACATCTGACCCTGCCCCGCTCTCACTCATGGCGAGGGAGCCGAGGTGCTCGCCGGTCATCAGTTTCGGCAGGTAGCGCGCCTTCTGGGCGTCAGAGGCCCAGCGGCGGATCTGGTTCACGCAGAGGTTCGAATGGGCACCATAGGAGAGGCCGACGGACGCGGACGCGCGGGAGATTTCCTCCATCGCGACGACATGCTCGAGATAGCCGAGGCCGGTGCCGCCCCATTCCTCTTCAACCGTAATGCCAAGCAGGCCGAGCTCGCCCATCTTGGGCAAAAGGTCACGTGGAAACGTGTCCGTCCGGTCGATCTCGGCGGCGCGGGGCGCGATCTCGTTCTGGGCAAAACTTGCCACGGTTTCACGGATCATGTCGGCGGTTTCGCCGAGGTCGAAGTTCAAGGTGGGATATGTGTTCGCAATCATGGCGACTGACTAGCAGGCCGTTCCCGGCCTGTCAGCAGTCAATCCTGCCGGGTGATCGCGCGATAGAGATAGTAGATGGCCAGCACGCTCAGGAGGGCCGAGCCAAAGGCCAGAAGCGGCCCGACAAAGGCCTCGCCTTCACCGGCCGGAAAGCGCTGGGCAGCCGGCAGGGCCGTACGGCGCACACCTTCGAACACACCCCACAGGCCCAGCCCGGACAGCAGCGCATACGGCAGCCAGCGCATGACGCTGATGTCGCCATTCAGGCCATTGCTGCGCGATGGCGGAAGCGCCGGCGGACGCAGGATTTCCCGGCGGCCTTCTGACGGCACGGGCACAGGGCGAGCCGGCGCGGGCCTTGCCGGATGGCGCGGCGGCGCAGCAGGGGCCGGGCGGGCTTCGATCACGGTATCGTCCGGGAGCTCTTCCCCTACCCCGTCCGGCTCTGCCAGAGCGGAGACGGCGCGGGTAATCTCGTCGGCTGTAGGTACACTCGTGTCGGTGGCTTCCGGAGACGCCGTGCGTTCCGCTTCGTCGCCGAGCAGTTTCGTCATACGCTCGCCCACGGCGCGGGCAGCGGCTTGCGCTGCGGATTCGGAGACAGGTCTCGGAGGCGCAGCAGATGTGCGGCCATCTTCGGTACGGGCTTCGATCACCACGGCCCGCTCGCGGGACATGGCCAGTGCGGCGCCCGGGTCGAATTGCGGGCGCAACAGCGCGCCGGGCACCGGGATACGGCCCGATGGGTGTTCCAGGAACAGGGCTTTCTCGGCCGCACGCCGGCGCACCAGCGCATCCACCACGCGGACTTCGCCATCGACCCGGCCTTTGCGCCAGGCCGACATGCCTTCGGCGGCCTGCAGGCGCTCGCCGCTGTTCAGCAGCGCCAGCACATTGGATTCGAGAAAGGCCTTTGGCCCGATATTGAACGCAAAGGAGACCAGAGCATCAAATTCGTTCTGGGTCAGCGGTGTCAGGACGGACTCGCCGATCAGCGTTTCGATCGGCTTCAGGTCATGGTGGCGCAGGACGAGTTCAGCGTCCGCGCGGGTGACCCGCAGGCCTTCGCGGGCCCCGGCTGTGTGTCCGTATCCGACGATCCAGGTGCCATCCGGCAGGCGGGTTGCGCGCGCGCGGAAGCCCTCGAAGCTCTTGATAAGCTCGACCCCGGCTCCAGACGTGCGAATTGGCAGGGCCAAGAGACGTGGCTCCCGTATTGAAACAGTTGGTGTTTTTCTATGCCGCACCCGTGCAAATAGCGCGCCTTTTCCCCTGAGGCGGGAGTCCGTCGCCTTTGCAGGACGTCAGAGCAGAACCAGTGTCGCCAGCCCCAGGAAGGAGAAAAATGCCATCACATCGGTCAGCGTCAACACGAAGACCGAGGAGGCCACCGCCGGGTCGGCGCCCAGCTTCTTGAGTCCGAGCGGCACGAGGATGCCCGAGAAGGCCGCCCACAGGAACGTCGCCAGCATGGCGATCCCCAATACAATCGACAGTTCCACATCGTGGAACCAGACAAGCGCCACCAGTCCGACGCCCACGGCGAACAGCAGGCCGTTCACCACCCCGCTCAGCGCTTCCCGCAGGATGGCCCGGCGCACGGCATCGCCTTCCAGCTGGCGTTCGGCGATGGCGCGCACGGCCACCACAAGGCCCTGGCTGCCGGCATTCCCGCCCAGCGCTGCGACGACTGGCATCAGGATCGCCAGCTGGACGACCTGGTTCAGCGTACCTTCGAACAGCGAGATAATACCGGAAGCGATGAACGCCGTGACGAGATTCACAGCCAGCCACGGCGCCCGCGCGCGCACTGTATCGACGACGGAGTCTGCGCCGTCAGCGGAGCTGACGTTGAGCAGCGAGAACAGGTCTTCCTCGGCCTCTTCCTGGATAACGTCGACCATGTCGTCGACCGTGATCATCCCGACGAGGCGCCCGGCAGTGTCCTTCACCGGCGCAGACGCCAGCGAGTATTTCTGGAACTGGAAGGCCACTTCTTCCTGGTCCATGTCTGTGCGTATGTCCGACAGCGGATCGGTCATGATGTCGGAAAGCTGTACCTCGCGCGGCGTGCGCATCAGCGTCGCCAGCTGGACGATGCCCTGCAGCCGGTAGGCCGGGTCGATGACATAGATCTCGTAGAAGACTTCCGGCAGCTCCTCGCCGAGCTCGCGGGCATGGTCGATGGCGTGGCCGACGGTCCAGTATTCCGGCACGGCCACGAATTCCGTCTGCATGAGACGGCCGGCCGATTCCTCTTCATAGGCCAGGCCGCGTTCCAGCTGGGCCCGGTCGAACGGCTCCAGGTCCTCGAGGATGCGTTCGCGGCGCTCGTCCTCAAGGTCTTCCAGGATGACGGTTGCATCATCGGAATCGAGTTCGTCGAGGGCGCTCGCAACGGCGGTGTCCGGCAGGACGTCGACAGCCTCTTCGCGATAGGAATCGCGCAGTTCGATCAGGATGTCGGAGGGCAGCTCCCCACCGAGCAGTTCGACCGCTTCAGAGAAGGTGTCGAATGGTAGTGCTTCCAGCAGGTCGGCCGCGTCGGCCGGGTGCATACGCTGCAGTGTCCGCGCCAGCCAGCGCGTATCCTTCTCATCGATGGCGTCGATGAGGTCGTCCAGCAGATCCGGATCGACATTCGGCGGCTCTGGCGCCGGATTGGGAGGCGTGGACACATCGGTCATGGCGCCTGTCTTGCCGCTGTTGCTGCGCCGCGGCAAGAGGGCGTCAGGCAGACCGGCTGAGTTCTGCCTTCTTGATCTTCTTGGCGAGCGACCATTTGTGCACTTCGGTCGGCCCGTCATAGATGCGGAAGGCGCGGACCTCGCGGAACAATTGCTCCACGATCGTGTCACGGGTCACGCCCATGGCGCCCATGACCTGCACACAGCGGTCGGCCACGCGGAACAGTGCCTCAGACACCGCAACCTTCGCCATCGAGCTTTCGACATTGCCGTTCTCGCCGGCATCCAGTGCGTCGGCGCACCAGTCGATCATCAGCTCGGCCTGTTTCAGGTCAATCTGGTTCTCGGCCAGCATGAAGCCGACGCCTTCATGATCGACCAGCAGCTTGCCGAACGCCTGACGGCGGCAGGCATAAGTGGTGGCAATTTCGTGGGCACGCGTTGCGACGCCGTGCCAGCGCATGCAGTGCGACAGGCGCGCCGGGGCCAGACGGATCTGCGCATAGCGAAAGCCTTCGCCGGGATTGCCCAGCATGTCGCTCGCCGGGACGCGTAAATTCTCGATGCGGATTTCGGCATGGCCGCCGGGCATCGAGGAGTCGATCGTATCCAGCAGGCGGACGATCTTGATGGCGGGGTGCGGCAGGTCGACGAGGAACATGCAGGCCCCCTCTTCCGCCTTCGCCATGACGATACCGACGGAGGCGCCTTCCGCCCCGGTGATGTAGGTCTTGTGGCCGTTGATCACCCACGCGTCGCCATCCTGCATGCAGACAGTCTTCATCATGGACGGGTCCGACCCGGCGCCGTTGTCGGCCGACGGCTCGGTCATGAAGAAAGCCGAGCGCGCTTCACCGGTCAGCAGCTTGTCGAGAAAACGGGCACGCTGGGCGTCGGTGGCCACCTTGCCCAACAGGAACATGTTGCCTTCATCCGGTGCGCCGGTGTTGCAAGCGACCGGACCGAGGGGCGACAGGCCGGACTTCTTCAGCACGTGTGCCGTGCCCCGCTGGGTGAGGTGCGTGTGGTCAGGCAGGATGTGCGGCGTCATCACGCCGGCCTCGCGGGCCTTGGCGCGGAGTTCCCGGACCAGGTCCTCCGAAGGGCCATGATCCTCCAGACGCGGGTCACGCTCATAGCTGGCAACGGTTTCGCGGACGAAGCGTTCGACGCGCTCGCCGATTTCCTCGGCCAACGCCTGATCGGGATAGGACATGGGTTACCTCTGCACTGGATCTCTCGCGGCGTATCTGCCGGTCAGGTCAGCAGAGGACAAGACCTGTCGCAACGTCGCCAATGCGGACAGTTTGTTTCGGGTCAGGCCGACAACACGTCCGGGCGGACTTCCCGCAAGGCCTCTGTCAGATTACCGAGATGGGTGTCGCCCAGCACAGCCTCCATCTTTGCCTGAGCGGCTTTCCAGTAGGGCCGCGCTTCTTCCAGTTTCTTGAGGCCGAGCGTGGTAAGCAGGACGCGGCGCTTGCGGCCCGTCCCTTCATTGCCGCGGTGGACGTAGCCCGCCTTTTCCAGCGGCTTCAGGTTCCGGGACAGGGACGTCCGGTCCAGATTCATCAATTCGGCCACGCGCGAAATCGAGTCCGGCTCGTACCGGCCGATCACATGCAGCAGGCCAAACTGGGTGATGGTCAACCCGGTCGGGCGCAGCGCATCGTCATAATGACGGGTGATCAGGCGTGCTGCGCGTAGCACGCGGCCCGCCACGCACGTCCCCGTCACTTCGGACAGGAGTTCATCTGAGTCGATCTTCCCGGGCATCATGCCGTGTATATGCAGTCTTTTAAAAAGAAGTCCAATCACGCCTAGTTTTACTATGGTCACGCTTTAGAGGCCATATCTGGAAAACTCAATATAGTGCATATACACTACTTACAGGTTCGGCATCACCCTTTCAGACACCTCCGTATGCCGGCCTCACTCTCACCCCGTCCGGCTTTCCTCGGCCGGACGGGATCTTTCCCCGCACGCTCCGGCTCAGCTGGTATCGTGCATATACACTAAAATAGCCGCTGAAAGGCACATCCCATGTTCTCCTCCCGAAACATCACCGCCGGCCTGCTCGCTCTCGGCTTTGCCGCCGACCCCGCTTTTGCCGCCCCGGACATCTATTACAATGGACCTGCTCCCGCCGAAGCCTGCGCCGATGGCGTGGCGATCCCCGGCGCAGCCTCTCCGGAACTGAAACGGATCTGTGAGGACGCCCTCAAGGACGATTCCCTGACGCTTGCGGACAAGACAGCCACGCTCGCCAATTCCGGGATCGTCAGCCTGCGTCTCGGCGACTTCGAGCCCGCACTCACCCGCCTGAAGGAAGCCTCCGACCTCGGCCCGAAGCGCGGCGACGTGTCGGTCAGCCTGGCGGCCACGCTGATCCGGCTCGGACGGCCGGAAGAAGCGGTTGCTGCACTGTCGGACATCGATGCCGTATCGCCGGAAAACCAGCACATCGCCTACTACAACCGCGCGCTGGCCTACTGGGCGCTGGAAGAGACCGAAGAAGCCTATCGGGACTTCTACACCAGTGCTGCCCTCAAGCCGGGATTCGCGCCTGCCGAGGAAGCGCTCGGGCAGTTCAAGGTGGCTTCAGTGGAGTGAGCAAGCATACCGCGAAGATTCATTCGATCACTCAAATTGGTCCACCGGATCGAATTGGGTGATCGAGCAGCCTTGAGCCTGTTTCATCGCGGAACGCAGTGAAGCGGGAAACATCAATGGATTCATTCATTCGCGAAAACCGATCCTCGATCGATTTTTTGGCGCGGAGCGCCAATCGCGAATGAATGGTGCGGTCGAGAGGACTCGAACCTCCACGGGTTGCCCCACAGCGACCTCAACGCTGCGCGTCTACCAATTCCGCCACGACCGCACTTGTCTCATTCGAGGCGAAGGCGCCGTATAAGGCCCACCTGCCGCTTTGTGAAGCCCCGAATACACCCTATATGCGGGGCGTGATGCACAATTTTCCTCCTGTCCAATGGGCCGTGTCTGATCGGCCGGTTCCGTACGAAGATGCACTGGCCTTCATGGAGGCGCGGGCGCGGGCAATTCATGATGACAGTGCGCCGGAACTTGTCTGGTTCCTGGAGCATCCGCCGCTTTATACGGCGGGCACTTCAGCGAAGCTGGACGACCTTCGGGATCCGTCCCGCTTCCCGGTTTTCGATGCCGGACGCGGCGGGCAATACACCTATCACGGCCCCGGCCAGCGGGTGGCCTATGTGATGCTGGATGTCGGCAAACGTGGCAAGGATGTGCGCGCCTTCGTCCAGAACCTGGAAAAGTGGATCATCACGGCGCTGCAGAGTTTCAACATCGAAGCCGGCCCCCGCGACGGCCGTATCGGTGTCTGGGTCGACCGGACGCAGGCTGGCGGTCCGCCGCGCGAGGACAAGATCGCCGCCATCGGCATCCGGCTGAAGCGCTGGGTCAGCTTCCACGGCATCAGCCTGAATGTGGAACCGGACCTTGAGCACTTCACCGGCATCACGCCCTGCGGCATCGCCGATCCGCGCTATGGCGTGACGAGTCTCGCCGACCTCGGCATCCCGGCCGCGATGGCGGACGCCGACATCGCCCTGCGCGACGCGTTCGAGACGGTGTTCGGCAGCCAGCTCGTGCCGGTGCCCTGCCCGCTTCAGCCCGCCGCGTAAGCCGGCGGTAGCTCTTCCTCACCCTGTGCGATGTCGCTGCCGGTCCGGAACCGGCCGACGCCTCCATTCGGAATGCGGGCGACATAGAGCAACGACCACAACATCACAAGGAAAGAGGTAGGCACCCAGAGCATCGTGGCAAAGCCGAACCCGCTGCTGGCCGCCATGTCCCGCTCGCTTGGCGGCGGACCAGGCCGGCGGCGCTGTTGCTGCTGTTGTGGCTTCGCCTCGGTATTCGCAGCCGCGGCGCTTTCCCCGGCAGGGGCTTCAGCCGTCACGGCAGGCTTCGGTGCATGCATTTCCTCGTACTTCTTGATGCCGCCCTGAGCCCCCAGATAAAAGCCTACCAGACCGAGCATCAGGGGCAGCAGGACGATCATCGCCCAGATCGGGGATTTATGTGCCTCGTTGAAACGGCGCACATGCGCGACCCAGGAGGTCAGCTCCGTCACTAGCGTGAACACAAAGAACGGCAGCAGCAGTTCCGGGATCGGAAGAACCAGGGCTTCGACCGGCTTCCAGAGACCACTCAAATTCGCCCCGGCGAGCGACGCAACAAAAACGGCGAACACCGGCACGATGAACAACAGGAGCCGTCCCATAAACATCAAGGTCCACGCGCGCGTGAAATGCAGCTTCGGGCTGGAGCCGAGCGGATTGAACAGGACCTGTCCCCAATTCATGTCATGGGGGTTGTCACGGGCATCCTTGATCCAGGGACGGTGCGGATCAATCGCGTCGGGATAGTAGGGTTTCATGCGTGGGCAGGTCCTTGCGCGGGGAGTCAGGGGGCGTCAGAGCGGCCGGTTGCCGGTCCGTGCGCGTTGGTATCCGGATCGGATGGCAGGCGGGCACCGACCAGGGCGAGGCCGGCGCTGGTAAGCAGAAAACTGGCGAGCGTTGTCAGGGCGGTGCCGCGGGCGATCTGCAGGGCATGCTCCTGCTGGGCCTGCAACATGCCGCTGAAACCGTCCTTCAGCCCAATCTCCTGGATCTGGGTCATCAGTGGCATCATGCCGGGTGACAGGACCGGCAGCAGCACCGCGTTCAGGATGGATGACGCCACGACGAACCCGAACAGGAACAGCAGGTTGAACCAGGCCGTCTGTCCGGCATCGTGCAGCCGTTTTCCGAATACGCAGAAATAGGCCCACAACATCGGATATTGCAGGATCGCCACACCGATAGAGGCAACGACTGTCAGGACCTGGATGACCGTTCCGGCACCCGTCAGCAGGATCAGGCCACGCAGGAAGTCGCGCGAGCCGATCCGGCCTCTCGGGTTCAGCAGGACATGGGAAATGTCCATAACTTGTAATTCTCCTGTCGTCAGGTCGGGTCGTCTGGCGCGTTCTTATCAATAAACGATAAATTTACGCAAGAGAAACCCGCACAATAAAGAGCCGGACCACGAAAGGGCCCGGCTCGGAAGGTTACGTCCGGCCGCGGCCGGGATCGAAGCGAAAGCCGCGATCAGACGAACGTGTCAGCAGCGCCAGCGGTCGGGTTCGCCGGATCCGGACCATACTTGTTCGGGCCCTTGGTGCCCGGGATACAGGCGATGACGATCATGGCGATGGAAGCGATAAAGCCAACCACCGGGATCACGCTGGCAACGACAAGGCCGAGATAGATCCAGCCAGTCTGGTTGATGTCGTGCAGGCGACGCACAAAGAGTGCGATGCTGGGAATGACAATGGCGAGACCATAGATGGCGATCAGCGCGATCAGGATGAAGCCGATCGGCGAGACTTCCTCGGTGCGCATATTGATGCCGCCCAGACCGAAGAACAGGACCGCCCAGACGATGCCGATGATGAGGTTGAACAGGTAGACCCACCAGTATTCCGAACGCATCGAGCGTCCCTGGAAGTCGACATAACGTGCAAAGAACATTTTTACTGCGTCGGGAAAGCTGACCATTTCAGGTCTCCTTGTGTTGCCGGGCCCCCCTCTGAAGCACCCGTACGGTTGATCATTCTGACTCGGTGCCGCCCGCCAAGGGCCGGCAGAACTCTACTGACTAACTGAAACTGGTGGCTGCACCGCCCGGACCCGGGCCGTACTGGTTGTCGTTCGGGTCGGTCTTGAACAGGCTCATCACAAAACCGACCACACCCGTTACAATGCCGGTGGACAGGATCGATGGCAGCAGCTGCGCCTGGGACATCCGCTTGGATTCCTGCATGACGTAAGCCATCGCCGCACCCGGATCATTGGAGGAGAGATAATCCTCCATGTTCTCTTCCATTTCGCGCTGCATGGAGGCGACATCCACGCCGAACAGGCCCGGCAGGATAAAACTGGCGACGGCGGAAACGACGATGCCGAGCACGATCATGGCCAGTGTCAGCCAGCCGGTCTTGCCGGCATCGTGGAAGCGTTTCACGTGTACGGCGATCCACGGCCAGATGAAGATGATGCTCGCAAAGCCCAGGAACGGCGACACATAGGCCGAAACGACCGTCAGCACCGCGCTGATGCCGAACAGGATCAGGACAGCCCGCCAATAGGTGGGCTGGTCGATGCGTCCATTCGGACTGAAAAGAAGTTCCATTGCCGGTCCCCGATATGATCTTTCGATACAGGGGGAAATCTGCCCTCCCCCCGCAGGACTTGCCGGGCGGCAATCTAGGCCAGCCCGGACATCCCTGCGGCAGGATAGCGCGGCAATTTGATTATTGGGAGGTTAATTCGCCCCCGATTTAGGAGAACTCGACCATAATTTCGTCGGCCGCGACGCTGTCACCCGCCGCCACGTTGATCGCTTTGACCGTTCCGGTTGCTTCAGCCCTGATAATATTCTGCATTTTCATGGCTTCGACAACGCAGACAGCTTCGCCTTCCTGCACTTCCTGATCGAGCTCCACATCGATGGACACAACCAGGCCGGGCATTGGCGAAATAATCAACTTCGACGTGTCAGGCTTCGGTTTCTCAGGCAGGCGGGCATGGAGCTCGGCGATCTGCGGCGTGCAGACCAGCGCACGCAGAGACACACCGCGATGACGGAAGACATAGCCTTCGGTCCGGTCCGCAAACTTCACGGCGAATGCCTTGCCGTCCAGCGTGCCTTCGACGAGGTGCTGGCCGGGCACCCAGTCGGTAACCAGCGCGTGCGGCTTGCCGCCATTGATGGAGATTTCTGCATCGCCGTCACCGCCGAGATCCAGCGTGACGGGATATTGCTTGTCGCCAAGAATGACGATCCACTCGCGGCGCGCTTCCGGCACCGGCGCCATGCGGCCGGACGTCAGCGCCGCGCGGCGGGACAGGAAGCCGTGTACATAGGCAGCAGCACAGACCAGCTGGGTTTCCTGCGCCTTCGTCGGCGGCACACCGTCAAAGCCGTCCGGGAACTCGTCCTTGATATAGGCCGTGGTGATGTTGCCAGAGCGGAATCGCTTCTCGTCCATCACGGCGGCGATGAACGGGATGTTGTCCTGAATGCCTTCGATGTGGAACCGGTCCAGTGCTTCCCCATGGACATCGAGGGCCGTGTCGCGGTCCTTGCCCCAGGTGATCAGCTTGGCGATCATCGGGTCGTAGAACATGGAAATCTCGTCGCCTTCGCGGACGCCGCTGTCCATGCGCACTTCGCCTTCGCCCAGCTTACCCTCACCCGGCGGGTGGAAGCGCTTCAGGCGGCCGATAGACGGCAGGAAGTTGCGATACGGATCTTCTGCATACACACGGCTTTCGACTGCCCAGCCATTGATGCCGATATCCGACTGCTTGAGCTTGAGCTTTTCGCCATAAGCGACGCGGAGCATCTGCTCCACGAGGTCGACGCCGGTGATCATTTCGGTGACCGGGTGCTCCACCTGCAGGCGGGTGTTCATTTCAAGGAAGTAGAAGCCCTTGTCCTTGCCGGACGCAACGAACTCAACGGTGCCGGCGCTGTCATAGTTCACAGCCTTGGCAAGGGCGACAGCCTGTTCGCCCATCTTCTTGCGGGTTTCCGGATCAAGCAGCGGCGACGGCGCTTCCTCGATAACCTTCTGGTTCCGGCGCTGGATCGAGCACTCGCGCTCATTCAGGTAGATGCAGTTGCCGTGCTTGTCGCCCAGCACCTGGATCTCGATGTGGCGCGGCTCGAGGATGAATTTCTCGATGAAGACGCGGTCGTCGCCAAAGGAGGATTTCGCCTCCGCCTTCACGGCCGGGAAGCCCTCTTCGACTTCCTTGTCATTATAGGCGACGCGGATGCCCTTGCCGCCGCCGCCGGCCGAGGCCTTGATCATGACCGGATAGCCGATGTCCTTGGAGATCTTCACGGCCTCTTTCGTGTCCTCGATCAGGCCCATATGGCCCGGCACCGTGCTCACGCCGGCTTCGGCAGCGAGTTTCTTGGAGCTGATCTTGTCGCCCATCGCATCGATGGCGAAGGCGTTCGGGCCGATCCAGCCGATCCCCTCTTCTTCGAGGCGCTTAGCAAAGCCGGGGTTCTCGGACAGGAAGCCGAAGCCCGGATGGATCGCTTCAGCGCCGGTGGCCTTCACGGCCTCGATGATCTTGTCGGCAACCAGGTAGGATTCCGCAGCCGGGGACGGTCCGATATGAACGGCTTCGTCCGCCATTTCGACCGCCATGGAGCCAGCATCGGCGTCTGAATAGACGACCACCGTCTGCACGCCCAAACGGCGGCAAGTCTTGATGACACGGACGGCGATTTCGCCCCGGTTTGCAATCAGGATCTTCTTGAACATCTCTACCCCGGCAGGCCTGTTGAAACTTACAGCTTGCCGCAGTTACGCCGCACACCGGAACTTGTCCACACATGACGGAGCGACAAAAGGCCTTGAGAATTGCAGCGATTTATGTTAGTGAACGCTCACTATTGAAAAGGAGGCTGCCATGGCTACGATCCGGATTGATCCGCAGCAATTACAGGCCGCGGGCCTGATTGATGCCGAAATGGCCCAGCTGATTGCGGCGCACGCCTTGCCGGATTCCCGGTTCGGCCTGTTCGTGAACCTGTCCCTGATCATGGGCGCGCTGGCCGTGGCGGCGGGGACAATTGCCCTTGTGCCTGACGCTACGACAGGTCTGCTGCTCGCCATCGTGGCCGTTGCCGCAGCCGAAATCACTCGCCGGTTCGCGCCCGGCGCGTCTCTGAAGGTGCTATCAGCGGGTCTGGCGCTGATGGGGGTTCTGGGCCTCGCCGGCTGGATCGGCTGGCAATATGAAGACGCCCCCGACACAACAATGCCGGCCCTGCTCATCACCTTGTTGCTGGGCGCCGGGGCCGTCTGGTTCCGCTCGGCGTTCCTTATGGTCCTGTCCGTCCTGGCCTTCGGCGCCGTCTTCGGCACCGGTACCGGCTACTGGCATGCCTGTTACGGCCTGTTCGTCGAAGAGCCGATCATGACAATCGCCGTGTTCGGCGCGTTGACGGCTGGTCTTTACGCGCTGCGCAGCCGGATCGCCGAAACCTGGAAGAATCTGGCCAGCGTCGCTGCCCGCACAGCCTTCTTCCTTGTCAATTTCGCCTTCTGGGTCGGTTCGCTCTGGGGCGACGACCTCGGCCCGGCCTACCGCTATTCCGATGAGACCGACTGGGAAACCTGGCGCGCGGCCACCACACATGTGCCTGAAGCCGTGTTTTCCATCGGTTGGCCCGTCCTGCTGGTCGCGATCATGGCGCGCAGCCGGAATGGCGGTTTCCTGTCGGTGACATCGACCGTTTTCCTCGCGATCCACGCTTATACGCAGTATTTCGAGACGTTCGGCGCCCACCCGTGGACGCTGCTGGTTGGCGGGATTGTCCTGGTGGGCCTGGCGGTCGGCGCAGCGAAGCTTATGAAACTGCCAGCGAACACCTAGTCGTCCAGACCCTCGATCTTGGCTTCGAATGCCCGCACGCGGGCTGTCAGGGAGACAAGGAAGGCGGTCGACCAGCTGATCAGCAGGAAGCCGTTCATGGATTCCGCCACGCCCAGCATCCGCCATTTGTGCGACAGGATCACGTCGCCAAAGCCGACGGTGGTGAAGGTCGAGGTGGAGAAATAGACCGCCGTTTCGATCTGGTGCAGTTCACCCAGGAAAAGATAGGCGAAGGCATAGAGCCAGATCTGCAACGAATGCAGCGCAAACAGGCTGAACACGACGATCAGGATACCAATCCCCTGGCCCAGGGTTTCGCCCATTTTCGACGTCCGGCGCCGGAATTCCCGCCCCCGCTGGCGCAACAGGGCTGTCAGGCCGACCAGCCCGGCAAAGTGGATCGAGAACGTGATAGCGACCATGACTGTCGCCACAGCCAGATTCTGGAACAGGATCATGTCCTGAGCCTCCATAAGTACACGCCTGTTTACCCAACAGCCATTTAGCTTTCGTTGACGGAGCGAAAATCTGCCGCCACAAGCGCAGTCACAGCAGAAGACACACAAAAACAGGCAGGGAGGCCGGACATGGCAGACAGCAAGGATCTCGCAGGGCGCAAGGCGATCGTCACAGGGTCGGCCACCGGGCTTGGACGTTCGATTGCCCTGCGGCTGGCCGAGCGCGGTGCCGATGTGATCATCAACTGCACCAAGTCCGTCACCGATGCCGAACAGACTGTTTCCGATTGCCAGGCTGCCGGCGCGCAGGCCCGGCTGGTGCAGGCGGATGTCTCCACCGAAGAAGGCTGCAAGGCCCTTGCGGATGCCGCCAGCACCTGGGGCCGGCTGGATATTCTGGTCAATAATGCGGGAATCACCCGTCACGCCCGCGATCATGCGGACCTTGACGCCCTCTCCCGGCAGGATTTTCTGGACATCTACGCCGTCAACGTCGCAGGCCCCTTCCTGATGATGCAGGCCTGCAAGTCGCTTCTGGTGAAATGCCATGAGGAAACGGGCCGGGCGGCCGCAGTGCTGAACGTGTCCTCCATTGCAGGCGTCACCGGGGTCGGCTCTTCGGTCGCCTATGCTGCCTCCAAAGGCGCTTTCAACACGATGACGCTGTCTTTGGCCCGGGCACTCGCCCCGGCGATCAGGGTTAACGCAATCTGTCCGGGATTCATCGGCACGCGCTGGTTCAAGGATCAGATGGGTGAGGAACAGTACCGGAAAATGGAGGCGGGTGTCGCCGCGTCAGTCCCGCTCAATGTGGCCAGTGGCCCCGATGATATTGCAGATTCGGCCGTTTTCTTCTGCACGGATGCGAGTCGGCATGTAACCGGCGAAACGCTGCTTGTGGATGCCGGAATGCATCTCGGTTACGCACCTTTGGCGGCTCGCTAACCCATTCGTGACGCCCAAATTCGAGGCAGCACTGCCTCAAGTCTGCTCAATTCAGCGGCGATCCTTAACTCGGTACCCGGATAACTTCTTTTTCAGTCCGCCGCTGCACAAAGGCGCGGCAATCTGACCCCGGCGCTCAACGAAGCGCGCTTATCAAGAACGGGGAAGTTCAAAATGGTATCCAAGTTTACACGGGCGGGGGTCGCCCTCGCAGCACTCGCCGCCGCAGCCGGCGGCGCCTATGCGGAAGGCGAATGGTCGGGCAATGTCGCGCTGACGACTGACTATGTCTGGCGCGGGGTTTCGCAGTCCAACGAAGATTTCGCCATCCAGGGCGGCTTCGATTACTCCAATGGCATGTTCTACGCCGGCACTTGGGCGTCGAACGTTGATTTCGGCGACGAGCCGGAAGACGCCAACCTGGAACTGGACCTGTATGGAGGTCTCGCGGGGGAGACTGAAAGCGGGATCAGCTGGGACGTCGGCTTCATCTACTACGCCTATCCGGACACGGAAGAAGCAGACTACGACTTCGTCGAACTGCAGGGTGCGCTCGGCTACACATTCACCGGCGGCGTATCCGTCGGCGGCGCCGTGTACTGGGATCCGGACAATGAGAACATCTATGTCGAAGGGTCTGCCGGTTACTCCTTCACCGACAACTTCTCGATGGATGCAACGGTCGGCAACTACAGCTTCGATGCTGGCGGCGACTACACCAACTGGTCGCTCGGCGGCACCTACTCCCTGCCGATCGGCATCGATGTCGACGTGCGTTACTGGGATACGGATGTGGACGGTGTCGGCATCTCTGACGAGCGCGTTGTCCTGACACTGGCGAAGTCCCTCTAAGGCTTCGAATTCCTCCAACTGCGCGGGGATCATGCCCTCCTCCACGCGCAGCAAGGTGAAGGCCGCTGGTTCCCGCCGGAACTGGCGGCCTTTGTTTTACCCCATTCCCTTCCTATCTGTAGCATAACGGGGGTACCCCAAAACCAGATTGGCCAGAAGGAGACGATTGCGTGGCAGCCGAGTTCACCCCTGTGCAAGCTGTGGATGCGCTCGTCCCGGCGATCACGCTGCTGGGTTTCGGCGCGGCATCCGCACTGGTGACGAAAGCCGCGCGGCTGAGCCCCATCGTTGGCTACCTCATTGTTGGCATACTGATCGGGCAATACGGTCTGGACCTGATTCACGAAAGTTCGGCCACGCACCTGCTTGCTGAACTCGGCGTTGTGTTCCTGCTGTTCGACATCGGCATGCATGTCTCCATGCGCGAGCTGAAGGAAAGCCGGCGGGACCTGCTGGGCCTTGCCCCGGCACACCTGATGCTGACCGGCCTGATGAGCGCCGGCGCGCTCTGGATGATCGGGATCGCCTGGCCAATTGCGCTGGCCGTCGGGCTCAGCCTTGGCCTGTCCTCCACGGCCGTTGTTGCCCGTATCCTGACAGAGCGGGAACAGAATTCCTGCCCCATCGGGCGCGCCGCCACGCATGTCCTGATCTTCCAGGACATGGTGGCGATCTTCCTGATGATCTACGCCACATCGCTGGGCGGCGCGGAAACCGGCGCCTCCGGCCTTGCGGGCGTCATCTCCACCCACCTCCTTGCCGGGGCCGACCTGCCGCTGATTGGCTCCTTGGCCCTCTCGCTGGTGCAGGCGGGGCTCGCCTTCTATGCCGCGGTGCTGGCCGGCAAGTTCCTGATCAATCCGATCTTCCGCACGCTGGTGGCGATCCGCAACGAGGAAGCCTTCACGGCCTTTACCCTGCTGTTCGTGCTGGCCGCCGCCTGCGCAACGGCCATGAGCGGCCTGTCGCTGACGCTTGGCGCCTTCCTGGCCGGCCTCGCCGTGTCCGGCACGCCCTACCGCCACGAAGTGCAGACCGAGATGGCCCCTTTCCGCAGCCTGCTCCTCTCCTTCTTCTTCATCAGCGTGGGCCTGTCCATCGACGTGCCTGCCCTCCTCCGCAACCTGCCGCTGGTCCTGCTGGCCGCCGGCGGCCTGATCGGCTTCAAGACCGCGCTGGGCTTTGCCGCCGCGCGTCTCAATGGCTGGAGCGTGCCGGGCGCAACGCAGATGGCCTTCCTGCTGGCGCAAGGGTCGGAATTTACGCTCGTCGTGCTGTCGCTCGGCGCCATCGTCACCGGCATGCCCGGCCCGCTGATGAGCAGCGTGGTCGCCGCCGTTGCGCTGTCGCTGGCCATCGCGCCGGTCTGGGCGGACCTCGGCGCGCGCCTCTCCCGCGAGATCGTGCGCCGGACCCAGTCCCGAACGGAGGCGGCGCCGGCCAGCACTCCGCTGCTCGACCGCCCGGTCATCATCGTTGGCATGACGCAGACCGGCCGCCTCGCCGTCGACGCGCTGGAAGATCACGGCATCCCCTATCTTGCGACGGAGTTCGACCCGGACCGGCTTCTGTCTGCTGTTGCGGACGGATACCGCGTCTCATTCGGCGACGCGTCGAACCACAAGCTGATCGAGGCGATCGGCGGCAACCAGGCCCGTGCCATGGTGCTCGGCATTCCGCGCTACGAAGTCTCGCTTGAAGTGACACCGGTCGTGAAGCGGCGATTCCCGGATCTCAAACGTTTTGTCACCGTCGACAATGGCGAGGACATGGAGCGGTTTTCGAATCTCGGCATCCGCACCCATTTCGCGATGGGCGAACCGCGCGGCATCGAAATGGTGATCGACATGCTGAACGCGCTTGGCGTGCCTGAAGAAAAGGTCAGCGCCTGGATCAGCTACGAAACCGAACGCTTCGCGATTGGCGAAGCCAAGTCTGACGAGGATGATGACGACCTCGATCCCGCGGAGCCGGACCTCGACAAGGCCGCCTGACGCGCGCGCCTGGCGCCCGGAGGAAGTGCGGGCTGGAAATTGCGTAAAATGAGGTCTATAGGCACCATCATTCCCCTCAGGAGGCTGAAATGCGCATTGGTGTTCCAACAGAAATCAAGAAACAGGAATCTCGTGTCGGCCTGACACCGGAAAGCGTTGGCGAGCTGGTCCGGGCTGGCCACGTGGTCGTCATTCAGGATGGCGCAGGCCTCGGGTCCGGTTTCCCAAATGAGGATTACACCAGGGTCGGCGGCAAGATCCTGCCAGACGCAGACGCCGTTTTCAAAGACGCCGAACTGATTGTGAAGGTGAAAGAACCGCAGCCGGAAGAGACCGCGCGCCTCACGCCGGAGCACACGCTCTTCACCTATCTCCACCTCGCGCCGGACCCCGTGCAGGCCGAAGGCCTCAAAAAGTCCGGCTGCCTCGCTATCGCCTATGAGACCGTCACCGATGCGCAGGGCGGCCTGCCGCTACTGCGCCCGATGAGCCAGGTGGCCGGCCGCATGTCGATGCAGGTCGCGGCCTGGGCCCTGATGCGCACCAAGCGTGGCCGCGGCATCCTGCTGGGCGGCGTGCCAGGGGTCATGCCCTCCAAAGTCGTCATCATCGGCGGCGGTGTCTCCGGCACCCACGCGGCAGAGATCGCGGTCGGCATGCGCGCAGACGTGACCGTGTTCGACCGCAACAATCGCCGCCTCGACGAGCTCGACAGTGAATTTCGCGGCAGCCTGAAGACGATGTACTCCACGGCCCATTCCCTCGCCGAAGCCATCAAGGAAGCCGATCTTGTTATCGGCGCCGTGCTGATCCCCGGCGCGGCCGCCCCGAAACTGGTCACGAAAGCGCAGCTGAAGACCATGAAGCCGGGCGCCGTGCTCGTCGATATCGCGATCGACCAGGGCGGCTGTTTCGAGACCAGCCACGCCACCACGCACGAAGACCCGATCTATGAGGTCGACGGCGTGCTGCACTATTGCGTGGCCAACATGCCGGGCGCCGTGCCGCGCACATCCACCTACGCCCTGAACAACGCCACCCTGCCCTTCGTGATGCAGATTGCGAACCTCGGCGCGCGTGAGGCGATCAATGCGAACCCGCACCTCGCCAACGGCCTGACGGTCGACGCCGGCAAGATCGCGCATGAGGCTGTCGCCCATGATCTCGGGGAAGACTATGTCCGCCCGGCCTGGCTGAAAGCCTGATCCCGGCCGAAGCCGACTGGAAACAAGCAAAAGCCGTCCGGACGCACCGGACGGCTTTTAATTTTTACACAGACCAAATCAAAGTCAGGACAGCGCCGCAATGGCGTCATCGATCGTGGCGCGGGGACGATCAAGGATCGCGCTGATCTGGGCGCGCTGTTCGATGGCCAGCCACAGGCCGAGCACTTCGACGTCCACGACGCGCCATTCGCCGTTCCGCTCGATCACGCGCCAGCGCACGGTCATCGGGTCTTCGCCCTTTGGCGTGACCCGGGTTGCGACGATGGAGTCGGTCGCGCTGCGGTCCTTGGACCCAAGCACAACGATTTCGGCTTCCTGGAACTTGTCGGCATTATCCCGGAACGTGTCTGACAGGAACACGCTGAGCGCCTCGGTGAAGCGGGCTTGTTCGTCTGCACTGACACGGCGGGCGTGCTTTCCGAGGGCGAAGCGGGCGACGGCGGCGATATCGATCGAACGGGTAAAGGCTTCTTCGCCTTTCACCGGATCGGAAATGTCGGCCGCAGCGCCTGCAATCAGCGCCTCGGCCTCTGGGCCTGCCAGCGCCGGCAGCGGCGCCAGGGCGATGACGGCGGATGCGATGAGCGTGCGGATCATGAAACTCAATCCTTCAGGTTGAACGACACACTACATATGGCGTGCCACCCCGCTGAGTTCCCCGAGTAACTATATAGTAATCATGCGGATTGCGCATGAACCCGCCCTCTTGAAACGGCCGAATCCGAATCAGGCGCGGCTTTTGTGCCACATCGAAACAGTTCTGTTTCAGGCTGAAGCGATACGGACCTGCTTGTGTTTTTCCGGTCACAAGCCCCTGCGCCTAAAAGAGTTTTTGGTAAACCGGCCGGTAACCACAAAAAGAACGTCCAAACAGCCGCCTGCAGCCGGGCCAAACGTGCGGAGATCAGGCTTTGAAAAAATAAACCGGGAAAACGGGGTGGTGCGCGCTGTGGGACTCGAACCCACACTCCCGAAGGATGGGGATTTTAAGTCCCCTGTGTCTACCATTCCACCAAGCGCGCGAACCCTTGTGGTTGCCTTTCTGGCATACACGCCCAATCCGCGACAACACCATGTGTCATCATGAACTTTGAGCATGTCTCAGAATGACAAAGCCCGGATAATCCCCGCAAAATTCAGCTTCCACAGGTCAATCCGGCCGCTTCATCGCACCGTCAAGGAATCCTTCCGGCCGGGGGTGGACTTGGCGGACCTTGCCGGGCGATGCTGCGCGAAGAACGCCGCACCCCGCCGGCAGGAGGAGACGATGCTGAAAGCCCTGCCCTTCCTGTGGTTCCTGCTCGCAGCATTAGGCGCAGCCGCGCAGCTGTTCGTGGCACGCATGGCGGGCGGAGACGCCATGGGCACAATGCTGATCAGCGCCGCGTCCACAGTCCTTATCACAACCGTCAGCACGATCGGCATGGCACTGGTCTACCTGCTGATCCTGCGCACGCGGCCTTCGCTGTCCGTGGCGATTATCGGCTACAGCCATTTCTTCCTGGCGAGCGCCGCTTATGTCGGCCAGACGGTCGGCACGCTGGAGCGCAACCGGTACCTGTCCGGCACAGGAGACATGACGGCCGCCAGCTTTGCTTACACCGCCAGCGGCCTTGCCAACCTGCTGGCCGGCATTGTCTTCATCCTGGCGCTGATCGTGGCGCTGAACACGCGCCACGAACGCCTTGAGGATATATTCTAGACGACGCGCTCGAAGACAGCAGCCAGTCCCTGCCCGCCGCCGATACACATGGTCTCGACGCCATAGCGGGCTTCGCGGCGGTCCATCTCACGCAGCAGCGTGGTCAGGATGCGCACGCCCGTACAGCCAACCGGGTGGCCCAGCGAGATGCCGGAGCCGTTGACGTTCAGGCGGGTCATGTCGTCGTCGCTGAAGTTCAGCGCCTTGGTGCAGGCAAGCACCTGCGAAGCGAAGGCTTCATTCAGCTCGAACAGGTCGATGTCCTTCAGTTCCAGGCCGGCACGCGTCATGGCTTTCTCCGAAGACGGAACCGGGCCAATGCCCATGACTTCCGGGCCGACACCGGCCACCTGCCAGGACAGCATCCGGCCGAGCGGTTTCAGGCCATACTTGTCAGCCGCTTCGCGCGTACAGACGATACAGGCCGCCGCGCCATCGTTCTGGCCGGAAGCGTTACCTGCCGTGACCGTGGCGTCCGGATCCGCCTTGCCGCGAATGGCGCGGAGAGAGGAAAGTTTTTCCAGCGTGGAATCGGCGCGGATATGCTCGTCCTTGTCCACCACCGTATCGGACTTGCGACCTTTCACCGTGAACGGAATGATCTCGTCATCGAACTTTCCAGCGGCCTGAGCGGCGGCGGCTTTCTGGTGCGAGTTGAAGGCGAACTCGTCCTGTGCTTCGCGGGTGATCTGGTAGTCACGGCGCAGGTTCTCTGCCGTCTCGATCATGCCGCCCGGCACCGGGTGGTACTTGCCGCCCGCCGTGTAACGCCCGCGGGAAAGGCCGTCATGCAGCATCAGGCCGTCGCCCTTGATGTCCCAGCGCATATCAATGGAGAAGAAGGGCGCATTCGACATGCTCTCTGCCCCGCCCGCGATGACGAGGTCGTTTGCGCCGGACCCGACCTGCATGATCGCATTGATCACCGCCTGCAGGCCTGATCCGCAGCGACGGTCGATCTGGTAGCCGCCAGTCGTCGTGGCAAGACCAGCGTCCAGCGCCACCATGCGTCCGAAGGCCGGGGCCTCCATGGTCGGGTAGCATTGCGCAAAAATGCAGTCTTCGACCGCCTCTGCCGGCAGGCCGGTGCGCTTCATCAGCTCGCTGATGACATGGCTCGCCATCTCATGGGCATGCACGGTCTTGAAGCTGCCGCCAAAGCCGCCGACCGCGGTACGTACGGGCTCACAGATTACAACGTCTCTCATCGGAACTATCCTTGCTGGTCGCGGCCACGGGCGGTGACCTGTTTACGGGCTTCTTCAACGGAATCGGCGGTGACGGAATTTGCGTGCTCGATCGAGCGGCGCACTTCTTCCTTCATCGCATCAGCGAACGGCATGCCGAAGCCGTCATCGATCAGCGCTTTGTATTTCTTCAGCAGCACCGGCTGCGTGCCACACATTTCATGGGCGAGCTTCATCGCCGCCGGCACGAGTTCGTCTGCCTTGTAGACGCGATTCACGAGGCCCCAGCGTTCCGACATTTCCGCATCGATGAAATTGCCGGTGAAGGAGAGTTCCTTGGCGCGGCTGATGCCGATGAGGCGCGAGAGTTTCTGCGACAGGCCCCAGCCCGGCACGATGCCGACGCGGGCATGCGTGTCAGCGAATTTCGCATTCTCGGAGGCGAGCAACACGTCACACATCAAGGCGAGTTCAAATCCGCCGGTGATGGCAAAGCCGTTGATCGCGCCAATGATTGGCCACGGATAGGCTTCCATGGCAGCGAGGATATTGATCGCCTTGGAGTCTTCATCCGCGCCAAGGGCGAAGCCGGTCTGGCCAGCCTCTTTCAGGTCGACGCCCGCGGTGAAGGCCCGGCCAGCACCGGTCAGCACGACAGCGCGGATCTCCGGATCGTCCTTCAGCTCGGTGAACACGCGCACGATTTCGGCGCGCAGCGCGCGGCTGAGCGCATTCAACGCGTCCGGCCGGTTGAGGGTCACGAGCGCAACCGGTCCGTCGCGCTCAACAAGAATGATGTCGTCAGCCAAGATGGCCTCCTTTGTTCGTCAGTCTGGGAATATTCAGGCCTGCTTCCGGCGAAACAGGTTCACGATGGCGATGATCAGGGCAACGAGCGCTATCGCCGCAGCCAGGAAGAATAGACCGAACTTCAGCGGCGTCAGCCACTCCTTGGCGTCCAGCACGTCGGCAGAGCCTTTCAGGGCCAGCGCCTGCACCGTGTTTTCGGTCAAGTCCACAATGATGGTCGCAAAGGCCGGCATGGCGGCGGCGGTACCGAGGCTGCCGAAGAAACGCAGCGCCATTCCGGCAAGGAAGCCGCCATAGGCCAGCGGGTAAGCCGTATCCAGCAACACGGTCACCCAGAAATGCACATCGCGCTGTTCTGCGGTGATGCCCGCCACGATCTCGCGCGCCTGCACGGCGGATGACGACATGTCGAGATAGGTGCCGCCGACGGCCTCCTTGAACACACCGAATCCGGCACCGATCGCGAGCATCAGGACGAACAGCGTCCAGATGACCGGTGTTCTCTTCAGGAATTGTGTCATGTATTGGCATCCTCCAGCCGTTCGGGTCTTACGCCCGCTTGTTCGATGATCGCCGACAGTTTCGCGGCGACCTCTTCAATCAGCTCTTCATGGAGGGTGGAGGCAACGAGGTGGACCCCATTGTCGCCAACGGTCCGGAACCAGGGATAGGAGCCGAAGGAGACCTGCGGCATTTCCTTGGCCAGCGCGCCCAGCGGCTCGGCAATGTCCCCTTCCCTGAGGCCCGTGCCGCGGATCGTGATCTTGTGAACGACGGCGCCGGTTTCGAGACGAGGGCCGATGTCTTCCAGCATGGCGCGGGCCACTTGCGGGACGCCGGCCAGCGTGAACACATTGCCCGTCTGGAAGCCTGGCGCGCCGGACACCGGATTGGCAACGACCGACGCCCCGTGCGGGATGCGCGCCATGCGCCGACGGGCCGGCGTGTATTCGGTGCCCATGGCCTTGTAGCGTTCGGCCAGCATGGCGGTGACTTCCGGATGCTCCGAAATGCCGACCCCGAAAGCCTTGGCGATGGCGTCCGCCGTGATGTCATCATGCGTCGGGCCGATCCCGCCCGTGGTGAAGACATAGGTGTATTTCACCCGCAGCTCGTTCACCGCCGCAACGATTTCCTCTTCGGTATCGCCCACCGTGCGGCTTTCCCGCACCGGGATGCCGAGCGGGGCCAGATAGGTCGCGATCTGCTGGAGATTGATGTCGCGGGTCCGCCCGGACAGGATTTCATCTCCGATCAGGAGGACGGCGGCGGTGGGTGAACTATGCTCAGTCATGCCATTCCATCTCCCAAGCAGCGTCACTCTGCAAGCGCGCGATAAACGAGATCCGCCGATTGCGCCCGCATGGACCGGTCGAGACCGCCCGGAAACCGCTGGATCATGCCGATAAAAAAGAGGTCGTTTTCCGGATCGATCCAGAACCACGTCCCGGCCGCGCCGCCCCAGTAATAGACGCCCTGCGGCTGGCTGGCCCCGGTTAGCGACGGGTCGACAAAGACGGCAAAGTCCAGCCCGAATCCAATCCCGGCCATATCCGGATTGGGGCTGACGCCATCGGAAAACAGGCTCACACCATCCGGCAGGACATCGGTGCGCATCAGCTTCACCGTCTCCGGCTTCAGGATACGGGCGCCGTTCAACTCGCCGTCATTGACCAGCATCTGGCAGAAACGGGCATAGTCACCCATGGTCGAGACGAGGCCATGCCCGCCTTTTTCCATGCCGATCTCGCCTTCCCGGAATGCGAAGCCCGGCGCCTCCAGCGGCACCAGCTTGCCGGTCTCATCATCCGGCGTGAAGACTTCGGAGAAGCGGTCGCGTTTCTCCTCCGGCACATAGAAGCCGGTATCCACCATACCGAGCGGCGCAAAGACTTCATCCTGAAGGTATTGGCCCAGCGGCTTCCCGCTCAGCTTCTGGACGATATAGCCCTGCACATCGACGGCCGTGCTGTAGGCCCAGTTGGTGCCTGGCTGGTAGAGCAGCGGCACGGTGGCGAGCCGCGAGATGTAGGTCTCAAGATCCGGCGACCCCAGCACGTCCGCCTCCGCGAACATGTTATTGACCGGGTCGTCGCTGAACAGGCCATAGGCGAACCCCGCCGTGTGGCTCATCAGTTCACGCATCGTTGCCGGCCGGTCGGCATTGACGAGGATAGGCTCCCCGGCCTCATCGAAACCTTCGAACACTTTCAGGCCGGCCAGTTCGGGAATGAATTTCGTGATCGGATCATCCAGGCTGAACGCGCCGTCATCATAGAGCGTCATCAGCGCCACGCCGGTGACCGGCTTCGACATGGAATAGATCCGGAAGATCGTGTCCTCGGTAATCGGCGCCTCGTCGGCGGCCCGCCGGATGCCGTACTGGTCGTAATTGATGACCTGTCCATCCTTCACCAGCAGGGTGGAAACGCCCCGCACCATCCCGTCATCAACCGCCTGACGCATGGCGCCATCCAGCTCGGCCAGTCCGCTGGCGGAAAATCCGGCTGGAGATTCCGTTGCCTCCAGCTGGCCAAACGTGATGGCGTCCGGTTCCTCCGCCCCGGCGGTGGGACAGGCCGTCAGGCTCAAAATGGCCAGAGACGACAGAAAGACACTTGGACGCCAGTTCACAGGATGCTCCTCCCAGCCCCTCATCGGAGACTTTTTTCCTTGGTTGCGGGCACCCTACAGAAATCGGACGCCGCGCGCCAAGCCGGAACGTTGCGGCATGTCACGCATTGTTTCCCCAGATCCTGCAACGAAAGGAGATCCCCATGAAACGCACCGCCACCGCCGTCTGGAAAAGCAACCTGCGCGAAGGCACCGGCACGCTCGGCACGCAGAGCGGCGCCCTTGCCGACCACCCCTATTCCTTCAAGGCGCGGTTCGAGGATGAAAGCGGCAAGTCCGGCACCAATCCGGAGGAATTGCTGGCCGCCGCACATGCCGGCTGTTTCACCATGCAGCTCTCCCACCTGCTGGCCGAGGCGGGTCATCCGGCGGAACGGTTGCTTACCGAGGCCACCGTCTCGGTCGAGCCCAAGGATGGCGGCGGCTTCCAGATTACGCGCAGCGAGCTTGGGCTTGAGGCGAAGGTCCCGGGCATTGAATCCGACGTGTTCGACGCGATCGCTGGCAAGGCCAAGGCCGGATGTCCCGTCTCCGTTGCGCTTGGCGCCATCGACATCACGCTCGAGATGAAGCTCGACAGCTGAGCAAGGGTGGAAATTTCCCCTGTTTGCTGCCACATTGCAGCGCTTAAGCAGAAAGTTTCCTGATGACCGATACAAACCTCCTCCTGCCCATGCGCACGGGCGAAATCCGCATCCATGATGCTGAAGGCTTCGCAGGCATGCGCAAGGCCGGGCGCCTCGTCGCGGAATGCCTCGACATGCTGGTGCCGGAGGTGAAGCCGGGCGTGACGACCGAGCACCTCGACAACCTGATCCGCGACTTCGTGCTGGACCATGGCGCGACCTCCGCGACGATCGGTTATCGCGGCTACCGCCACGCCTCCTGCATCTCGCTGAACCACGTCATCTGCCACGGCATTCCAGGGCCGAAGCCGCTGAAGGAAGGCGACATCGCCAATATCGACGTGACCCTCATCATCGATGGCTGGCACGGCGACCATTCCCGCATGTACGGCGTCGGCGAAGTGAAGCGGAAGGCCGAGCGCCTGATGGACGTCACCTATGAAGCCATGATGGCCGGCATCGCCCAGGTGAAGCCGGGCAATCGCTTCGGCGACATCGGCGGCGCGATCAGCGAAATCGCCCGCAAGAACCGCATGTCCGTGGTCGAGGATTTCTGCGGCCACGGCCTTGGCCGTCTCTTCCATGACGAGCCGAACGTGATCCACTCCGCCGACTACAATACCGGCCCGGAACTGAAGCCTGGCATGTTCTTCACGATCGAGCCGATGCTGAACCTCGGCCGCAAGGACGCGGCCATCCTGCCGGACGGCTGGACGGCCGTGACGCGCGACCGCCAGCTCTCGGCCCAATACGAGCATTCGGTCGGTGTCACCGAAGACGGCGTGGAGATCTTCACGGCCAGCCCGAAAGGCTGGCACCAGCCGCACAAGGTGGTGCTCTAGGCCCCTATTCCTGTTCCGGCGGAGGCGGCGGCGGCGGCGGCGCATAGTACGGCGCGGCCTCGGCGGGCATCTGTTCCATTGATATGATGATGCCGTGCTCTGCGGCGAGCTGGCCGATGACGGCGCCGGCCTCTTCCGCATTGGCTGGCTTCGCTTCAGCGATGCGCGGTGCGGCGGTCTTCATGAACGCTTCGAACGAGCTGCCGGTCGTGGTCATGATCAGTTCGGTCGGCGTATCGCTGCCATTCCAGAACATGTGGGCATGCCCCCGGTTCAGGGCGGCGAAGTCCCCCGGATTGAGGCGCAGCGTCTCACCATTCGACAGCACGTCGAGCGTGCCGGAGAGGACGTAGAAATACTCGTCTTCCAAGCTATGGGTGTGCGGCGGCGAGCCCGGGCTCTTCGGCGGCAGCAGGAATTCGTAGATCGTCACCTCGCCAGACGATTCCTCGTTCGACAGCAGGAGCCGGATCGGATGGAACGGATTGTCGACCATTTCGCCGGTGGCGGCCCGGACCAGCTTGTCGGGATGGTCGGCATGGTCCGTTATGGTCATGGCATCATCATCCGCATGCGTGTGCGGGTGGGTGCCGTGTGCACAGGCGGCGAGACCAAAGGCCAGTGCTGGCAGGATTGCATTTGTCAGTTTCATGCTGGTGTCCCCTTTTTCTCTTTTCTACAGGCCTCTTGGCGGGCCATGCGCTTGACGCTTCCACAGGATTCCGGCTCCGGCAAGCGCGCCAAACCCACTTTGTCGAAACGAATTTTCGTGGTTTCTCCGCTAAGGATGAAAACCGGAACAGACAAACCTCACTGGCAGGGCCATCGCGAGCGCCTGCGTGGCAAGCTGCTGGCGCGCGGGGCCGCGGCGCTCGACGCATATGAGATTCTCGAAGTCCTGCTGATAGCCTTCCTCCCCCGGCGGGACGTGAAGCCATCGCCAAGGCGCCGGAAGCGAAATTTGGCAGTCTCTCCGGTGTCCTTGCTGCGCCAGCTGCCGATCTCGTCAAGGTAGATGGGAGCGGTGAGACCGTTGCCGCCTATCTGAAAGCCGTTGCCGAACTGCAGAGCCGCGCCAGTCTTCAGGAAATCCGCAGGCGCGAGGTGATCTCGTCCTGGTCTGCCCTGCTGGAACATGTCCGCCGCGAGATGCCGCACGAAACGCGCGAACAGTTCCGCGTGCTTTTCCTCGATGGAAAACATCAGCTGATTGCCGATGAGGTGATGAGCCAGGGCACACATCGACCATGCGCCGGTCTATCAGCGCGAGATCGCCCGGCGTGCGCTGGAGCTGGCGGCGTCCAGTCTGATCCTGGTGCACAACCACCCTTCGGGTGACACGACGTTCTCCCGCGCCGACATCGACATGACACGCGAAATCATCGACGCACGCATTCCCTTCGAGATTGAGGTTCATGAACATCTGACCGCCGGAATGGGCTGTGTGACCAGCTTCCGCTCGGCCGGGCTGATATGACCGTTCCCTTACGATAAGGCTTGCAGCGGGCGCGCGGGGCACTACCGTGGTGACATCGCCAGCAAATGCTCCGATCAGAAGGGCAACGCTGCATCGGAGGAGACTACATGAGCGATACGACAGCCGGCCAGGCAGCACAGCCTGGCCACATCACCGGTTTTGGCTCTCGTGGCTACAGGACGTACGTCCTGATGTCGCTCATGCTGGTTTACACGCTGAACTTCATCGACCGGTCGCTGATCGGCGTGGTCGGCCAGCCGATCATGGATTCCTTCGGCCTCAGCGACGCGCAATGGGGCCTGCTGAACGGCCCGCCCTTTGCCCTCTTCTATGCCCTGATGGGCATTCCGATCGCCATGTGGGCCGACCGCGGCAACCGCGTGTTCATCATCGGTCTCTGCATCATCATCTGGTCGATCATGACGGCGCTTTGTGGCCTGGCCGCGGGCTTTATCTGGCTGCTCCTCTTCCGCGTTGGCGTGGCTATCGGTGAAGCCGGCTGTACGCCGCCTGCCAACTCGCTGATCACAGATTACTACCCGCCGAAGAGCCGCGCCAACGCGCTCGGCATCTATTCAATGGGCGTCACCATCGGCGGCGTCCTGGCGCAGCTGTTCGGCGGCACGATCGCCTCCATCAAGGGCCCCGACATGGGCGACTGGCTGCATTCCCTCGGCCTCGGCTTCATGTTCGACCACCTGAACTGGGAAACGGTTGAAGGCTGGCGCATTGCCTTTGTCGTCATCGGCACGCCCGGCGTCCTCATCGCAGCGCTGATCTGGTTCACGATGAGGGAGCCGCCGCGCGGACACTCCGACGCGCCGTCACTCCATATTGAGAAGGCCGGCATTCTGGAGGCCTTCAAGGAATTCGGGCGCAAGCCGACCTTCTGGACGCTATCGCTCGGCGCCGCCTTTGTGGCCTTTGTCGGCTATGGCCTGTTTGCCTTCCAGACGCCGTTCCTGATGCGCGTGCACGGGGTCAGCCTGCATGATGCCGCCGTGAAGTTCGGCGCGCCGCTGTCCGCAGTTGCCGCAGGCGGGACATTCCTTGGCGGTTACCTGTCCGAAAAACTGTCACACCGATTCCCGGCCGTTTCGGCATGGCTGCCCGGTGTCGGCCTGCTGATCGCTGTGCCGGCCTATTCCTTCGCGTTCCTGACCTCGTCGCTGACCCTGGCGATCTTCTTCTGGGTCATCGCGGCCGTCACGCACTATGCCTATCTCGGCGCCCAGTACACGGTGGGCACTGGCATCGTCAGCCCGCGCGCCCGCGCAACCACCATTTCGGTGCTGCTGTTCATCGTGGCCCTGATCGGCAACGGCATCGGCCCCATGTTCACCGGCTGGATGAGCACGCATTTCATGTCTTCGAGCCTGGCGGCCCAGGGCCTTTCGGACCAGTTCGCTACCTTCGAGCCAAAATTCTGCGGCGTGAATGTCGACCAGCTCGGCGCGGACGGCCCGGCCCTCTGCTCGGCCTATGCCGAAGGCCTGCGCCATTCCATGGTCGCCACGGTCATGATCTTCATCATCGCAGCCGCATTCTATTTCCTTGCTGCTCGCACCTTCATGCGGGACCGCTACGATCCGGCCGCACCTTCCGGACAAGGATGATTTCGAACCCGGCCCAATAACAGGAGACGCCCATGACTGACGCCGCCTTGACCCGACCGGGACACGAAACGGGATACGGATCCTCCGGATACCGTGCCTATGTCCTCAGCGCTCTGCTCGTTGTCTACATCTTCAATTTCATTGACCGGTCGATCTTCGCGATCCTGACCGAGCCGATGAAGACTTCGCTGCAGCTGGAAGACTGGCACATGGGCGTGTTGGGCGGCCTCGCCTTTGCGATCTTCTACACTACGCTCGGCATTCCAATTGCGCGCCTTGCCGAACGGCGCAGCCGCATCGGCATCATCGTGGTGGCACTCACCCTGTGGAGCCTGATGACCGTGCTGTGCGGCTTTGCCATGGGCTTCATGTCGCTGTTCATGTTCCGCCTCATGGTGGGCGTCGGCGAAGCGGGCTGCACCCCGCCGGCCCAGTCCGTCATTGCCGACTATTTCAAGCCCTCCAGCCGGGCGACCGCGGCTTCCATCTACGCCCTCGGCGTGCCGCTGGGCGGCATGGTCGCCGGCCTCGCCGGTGGTCCGATCAACGACTATGTCACCGGCCACAATGTCCACAATCTGCTGGATGGCTGGGGCTGGACCTGGGCGCGTGACGCCATCGACTGGCAAAGCATGGAAGGCTGGCGCATCGCCTTTGTCGCCGTCGGCTTGCCGGGCGTGCTGATCGCCGCGATCATCGGCTTCACCATCAAGGAACCGCCGCGCGGCTATACAGACCCGCCCAACGCTTCCGGCATGCCGACAGAGCGCTCAAGCTTCGTATCTGCCTTCAAGACGCTGATGAAGAAGCCGACCTATGTACATGTCGTCGCCGGCGCGGCCATAGCCTCCTTCGCCGGCTACGGCATCGCACAGTTCTCGACCTCCTTCCTGCGCCGTACGCACGGCCTCAGCCTGACGGAAGCAGCGCTGATCTTCAGCCTCGTCATCGGTCTGATGGCGGCCATCGGCGTCTTCCTGTCCGGTTTCCTGGCCGACAAGATGTCGGTGCGCCATCCGAAGGCCCTGTCCTGGATGCCGGCGCTCGGCATGGGCTTGTCCGTCCCGCTTTACTGGCTGGGCTACCTTGCCCCGACCGTGCCGCTGATGCTGCCGCCGCTGATGGCGGCTGCAACGCTGCACTATTTCTATCTCGGCCCGATGTATGCGGTGTCCACCGGCGTGGCTGACGCCCGCACCCGGGCCACGGCCGTCGCCCTCACCCTGTTTGCCGTGAACCTGATCGGCATCGGCCTCGGCCCGACCCTGATCGGAATCCTGTCGACTGTCCTGAAGACGATGATGCTGGGCGGGCACGATCTCGGCCTGACGCTGGAAATCTGCAAGGACGTCACCGGCCTGCCGGACGCCCAGGCAGCGGCCTGCAACAGCGCCAATGCCCGCGGCCTGCAATGGTCGATCATCATCTTCGCCACGCTGTATGGCTGGGCGGCCCTGCATTATCTGTGGGCCGGCAAGACACTCCAGCGTGACATGATCACTCGGGCAGCTTAATCCGGCTGTATGGCTGTCTACACTCAGGTTTCCGACGAGGCGCTCGCCGCCTTCCTGACCGAATACGATCTCGGCGCCCCGCTTTCCTTCAAAGGGATCGCGGAGGGCGTCGAGAACTCCAACTATTATCTTGAGACCGAAAAAGGCCGCTACATCCTCACCCTGTTCGAGAAGCGGGTGAATGCGGACGAGCTGCCTTATTTCGTCGCTCTGAAACAGCACCTTGCCGCCAAGGGCTATCCCTGCCCCTCGCCCATCACCGCGCGGGACGGAAAGGCCCTGCGCGAACTGGAAGGCCGCCCGGCGCTGGTCGTCACCTTCATCGATGGTCTCTCTCCCCGCAGACCGAACGTCTCCCAGTGCCGCGAACTCGGCGCCGGCATGGCGCGCATGCACCTCGCCCTCGCTGACTTTGACATGGAGCGCGCAAACAGCCTTGGCCCGGCATCCTGGCCGCGGCTCTGGGCTGGACGCGAAGCCGATGCCGACGCATTGCAGCCCGGTCTCGCGGACGCCATCGCAGGCGACCTTGCCGCCACCGCCGCGGCGAAGCCCGCTTCGCTGGACCTGCCACGCGGCACGATCCATGCGGATCTCTTCCCCGACAATGCCTTCTTCCTCGGCGATACGTTTTCCGGCGCCATCGACTTCTACTTCGCCTGCACCGATGCCCTCGCCTATGACCTCGCCATCTGCCTCAATGCCTGGGCGTTCGAAGATGGCGGCGGCGCCTCGCTCGACTATAATTTCTCCAAGGGCGCGGCCCTGATCGCCGGCTATGAAAGCATGCGCCCGCTGGAGGCCTCGGAGCGCGATGCCCTGCCCGTGCTAGCCCGCGGCGCGGCGCTGCGCTTCTTCCTCACCCGTCTCGTCGACTGGTCGTCGACACCGGAAGGTGCCCTCGTAAAGCCCAAAAACCCCCTCGAATATGCCGGACGCCTCGCCTTCCATCGCAAAGTGGAAACGGCGGAAGGCTATGGTGCATGACACGAGACTGGAAACAGTGGCTTAGGCTCACCCTCGCCGTCGTGTTTGCCCCCATCCTCGCTGCAGGCCTCGTCGCGGCGCTCCTCGCTATGATCATGGTGCCTGAACTCGTGTTCCAGACCGAGATCAATTCCGCAACTTACCGCCCGGCCACGGCTCCCGAAATCATGGCCAGCCTGTTCGGCTTCGGTGCCATTGGTGGGGCGCTTGGCATTGTCCTCGGCTGGCCTGCCATGATCCTTGGCGGCCTGCCAGTGCATGCCTGGCTGATTCGCAAGGGCCGGACGGACTGGATGCCCTACGCCTTGATCGGCCTCGGCGTCGGAACAATCACCATGCTGATCTATCTCCTTGCCACGGGCAGCTTGCAGGATCCGTTGCGGGCGCTGGATGTCGGCCCGCTTCTAATGTCCGGGCCGCTGACTGGCTTCCTCGCTGCGAGCCTGTTCTGGCTGATCCGCCTACCCGGCCGAATCCCGGCGCCATGACACCGGCGCCCGAACCCGCCGAGCTTCCCAGCTATGCCGGACCGGCTGCGCGGCGCAGCTTCAGGCGCATCAAGCTCGCCCTATTCCTGTCTTCGATGGCGGCCTGCCTGTTCGTCACCCTTATCGGCGTCGTCTGCACACGCATTCTGATGCTGGCTATGGGCATCACCGGCGCGGCGACCAATTACAGCATGCTGAGCGGCGGTGGCTTTCTCGGCGGGATGAGCGGCGCGTTCCAGCTGGCGAGCTATAATTTTCTGCTCTTTTTTATCAACGTGCCAGCCGCCTGGCTGGCGCTCGGCCTCTCCATCGGTCGCCTGCCCTATCGCGGCATTATGCACCGCAAGCCTTACGTCCGCTGGGGCAGTATCTGGGGTGCGATTCTTGTCGGCGGCACGACAAGCCTGTTCGGTTTCCTGGCGGGCTTTGTCAGCGGCACCGGCGCCCTCCTTGGCGGCGCCTTTATCGGTGCCATAGCAGGCGCGCTCTGCGGCCTGCTTTTCTACGCCATCGTGAAACCCGCCAACCAGCTTGCCGATGTGGACATCGACGTCTTCTGACGCTTGACGCCTGTCCCGAAGCCAACCACCTGAAAAGCCATGACCGATATGATCGAAATCTGGACCGATGGCGCCTGCAGCGGCAATCCCGGCCCCGGCGGCTGGGGCGCGCTGATGCGCTGGAACGGCCATGAGAAAGAACTGTGGGGCGGCGACAGCGCCACCACCAATAACCGGATGGAAATGCAGGCCGTGATCGAGGCGCTGAACGCGCTGAAGAAGCCGTCAAAGATCACGCTGCACGTCGATTCCACCTATGTGAAAGACGGCCTGACCAAATGGATCCATGGCTGGAAACGCAATGGTTGGAAGACGGCTGCCAAGAAGCCGGTCAAGAACCAGGACCTCTGGATGGCGATGGACGAAGCCTGCCAGCGCCACGATATTACCTGGAAATGGGTGAAGGGCCATGACGGCGACCCCGGCAACGAAAAGGCTGACGAACTCGCCCGCCGCGGTACCGAAGAAGCCCGCGGCCGCTAGAGCCAGCGAAGCGGCGGCGCGTCGGAGCGCAAAGTCTCCACTGTGGATCTCAGCTGGTCCATGAAACCCGCCTTGTTGCCGGACCATTTGAAGGCCGACCCGACAATTGCACTGCAATTGAACGGCACGAGGACTTTCGCGCCGCGCGGCAGCACCCTGCCTGCGCCCTGAATGTAGACCGGCACGACCGGCACTTCCGGAAAGGTCTCGGCAAGCCGCGCAACGCCAGACTTGAACGCGCCCATCTCTTCTGCCTTGCCGCGGGAGCCTTCCGGGAAAATGATCAGGATCTCGCCCCGGGCGAGCGCCTCCTTGCAGCCGGCCAGCACGTCTTCACCGCGCCCACCGCCCTTGCGGTTCACCGGCAGAATGCCGACGACTTTCCTGTAGAACCAGCTCGAGACCGGTGTGGACAGGAAATGATCGGCCGCGGCCACCGGCCGGATCTTCGGCAACAGACGGGAATGGAACAGGCAGATCAGGATCAGTGTATCGATGTGGCTGTTGTGATTGGCCGCAATGATGGCCGGACCATTTTTCGGCAGGTTCTCCTCACCATGGACATCAAGACCGATGACCAGCCGCGCAAACGGCTTTGCAATCAGCACAAGGACGAGACGGCGCAGTAACTGGATCATCAGAAGCGCTCCAGGGCAAAGTAAGCGAGCATGTGGAAATACCAGGGCGCCGTGAACATCAGGCTGTCCAGCCGGTCCAGCGCGCCGCCATGGCCGGGGATCAGGCGGCTCGTATCCTTGACGCCCAGGTCCCGCTTGATCGCCGACATGGTGATGTCACCGAAGAAGCCGAACACCGGCAGGGTCAGGCCAACCCAGATGCTGGGCCACAGGGTCAGCGGTGTGAAGTAAGGCGCAAGGCAAACGAACACGAGCGCCGTTGTCAGGAAGCCACCGATCGCCCCTTCCCATGTCTTGTTGGGGCTGATGCGTGGACTGATCTTGTGCCGGCCGAGCAGTTTTCCCCAGACATACTGGGTCACATCGTTGAGCTGCGTGATCAGGATCAGCAGGAAGACCAGGCCCGCCGGGCCGGCCTGCGGCACTTCCTCTGCCGGAACGCGCATCAGGAATGCGACATGTCCCAAATTGAAGACACAGACCACCATCGCCCACTGCATGATCCCCGCCGTCGCGAGGAAGCCTTCCGTCCGGCCTGACAAGGTGAGCAGCAAAGCCGTCAGCAGGAAGACGTAAACCGGGATTGTGACGAGGAAATAGGCGTAATTGTTGATCCAGACGGCGAAATAGCTCGCCACCAGCGCAATATAGGCAAACAGGACGACAAGCCGGTCTTCCCGCCGCGTCGGGGCGAGGGTCATGAACTCCTTCAACGCAATGAAGCTGATGAAGGCAAACAGGATGGTGAAGACCTGCCAGCCAAGGATAAGCGCCCCCCCGACCAGCAGGCAGATGACCCACCAGCTGCGCATGCGGGGCACCAGGTCATCCCATTTACCGGGCTTGATGCGAGGCAGCACGATCGCCGCGACACTGCCCAGTACGAGCAGGACAAGCAGGCCGGCAAATCCGACGGTCAGGGGCAAAGGCAGAGTTGACAACATCACCGTATCTCTTGCATATGAATGTGAGTAAACACTAACTTACTTAGCAAGGCAAGTGCCAACCATGTCCGTCAGACCATCCATTTTCAGCCACACGCTAGTGCATGTTGGTTTCGCATTCCTTGCAATGGGAAGTTGGGCCGTGTTCGCCAATCGCACTCATGCCTTTCCGGATCCCCTGATCGCCGGCGTGGTTCAGGGTACCCTTTCCGCGACCATCACCCTGGTCATGAAGAAGTCCCTGGAAGCGCTGTCTTCCTATTTTTTCCGCAATAACAACAGAATATTGGCGCTGATCGCTCCGCCGCTCACCGTCTGCGCCGTTTCCTTGTCCGTGCTGATCGGCTGCCATGTGGCGGCCGGAACGCCCGAAATCGCTGCGACGATCGCTGTTCCATTTAGCGTAGCATTCACCTATGCGTGCCTATACACGTTCGGATTGTGGCGCCAGGAGACCCAGGAATCATGACTGAACCGGACGCCCGCAGGCCAATCGCCTCACGAGACGCCGCCTGGTCCAAGCGCACCGCCGCCTGGCTGGCCCGCACCGGCGTGACGCCAAACCAGATTTCCGTCGCCAGCATGGTCTGCGCAGCGCTGGCCGCCGCCCTGCTTTACGGCGCGGCCCACACGCTGGGCGGTCTGCGGGCCGGATTGCTGATTGGCGCTATTGTGGCCTGCCAGGGCCGCCTGCTGTGCAATCTCTTTGACGGGATGGTGGCGATTGAAGGTGGCCTGGCCGCAAAGGACGGCCCGTTCTGGAACGAATTCCCGGACCGTGTGTCTGACACCCTCATCCTCGTCGCAGCAGGATACGCAGCTGGCAGTCTCGCGCTCGGCTGGGCGGCCGCCGCGCTCGCCATCGCCACCGCCTATGTCCGCGAACTTGGCCGGGCCGTCGGCGCGCCTGCGGACTATCGCGGACCGATGGCCAAACAGCACCGCATGGCCCTTTTGTGTGCGGCCCTTGCCGTCTCCGCGATTGAGCCTTTCTGGAACTGGCAGGGCGAGAGCCTGCAGATCGCCCTGCTTGTCATCGCCCTTGGCAGCGGCCTCACTGTCCTGCGCCGGGCCACGGCCCAGGTATCGGCGTTGAAATCAGGCTGACCCGGGATCTTTCAATCACGCCAGCAATTGCGCGGCGGCGGCGCTGAAATCTTCCTTGCCGGTTCCCGCCATCTCGATCACCGTTTCCGGCTTGTCCTCCCGCCGCTTGCGGCTGCGGGCGTAGAGCGGGTCGTAATGCTGCTGCATCAGCTGGCGTGCGAGTTCGGTGAAGTTCTTCTGCGCTGCAAGCGCCAGCCAGTCCTCAATGGTTTCCTTGGACTGGATGCCCTTCAGTTTGCCGATGGCCGCTGAGAGTCGCGGTGCCTCCGCGATAATGTCCGCATACGTTCGAAAAAGATAATCCGCCCGCACGTCGAGACTCATATGCATCTCGATGCGCGGCGCGGCCAGCATGGAGCGCCACAGGCGCCTTGGCACGCGGCGGCGGCCGACAAGGGCCGACTCCGCTTCCACAAAGACCGGTTTCGTCAGGTCCATCCGGCGGAGTGCATCCCAGATCTCCGTCTCAAACAAGCGTTGGGCAGGCTGTGCCCCGTCCACATCGCCGAAGGCGGAGCCGCGATGATTGGCGATGCCTTCAAGGTCCAGCACCTGCCCGCCCTGCTCCGCCAGCGCATGAAGCAGCGCCGTCTTTCCCGTGCCGGTCTGCCCGTCGATGAGGTGCACCGGCAAGAGCGGTTCGTCGCAATCGAGCCCTTCGACCACTTCCCGGCGCCAGGTGCGGTAACCGCCCTTCACCACGCCCGTCGGCCAGCCGACCGAAGACAGGATCGTCGCCATCGCGTTCGACCGCATGCCACCGCGCCAGCAATAGATGAGCGGCCGCCAGCTTTTCGGCTTGTCGGCCAGCGCCGTTTCCAGATGCTGGGCGATATTTCGGGCCACAATGGCGCCGCCCACGCGGTTCGCCCGGAACGGGCTCTCCTGCTTGTAGATCGTGCCGACCTTCGCCCGCTCGTCATTCGACAGCACAGGCAGGCTGATCGCGCCTGGCATGTGGTCGTCCGCGAATTCGGCCGGCGAACGCACATCCACGATGTCGTCATAGCGGGCCAGGTTTTCCGGGCTGAGATCGGAGACGGTTTCAAGATAGGGCATCGGTCACAGACCTATCAGGTTTTCCCCGGCGCACCAGAGCGCTAGAGTGCGAGGAAAGCAGGAGAAAACAGAATGGCCGATACACTTGTTGAGCCCCGCCTCACCTCCCTCGCCCATGGCGGCGGGTGCGGCTGCAAGCTCGCGCCCAACGTGCTGGCCGACATCCTCTCCGAAATGCCGCTCGCCATCGGCTCGAAGGATTTGCTGGTGGACGCAGGCACCAGCGATGATGCGGCCGTCTACAAGATCAACGAGACGACAGCGCTCGTCGCGACGACGGACTTCTTCACCCCCATCGTGGACGACCCGCACACGTTCGGGCGTATCGCCGCCACGAATGCGCTCTCTGATGTGTTCGCCATGGGGGCCAAACCGATCTTTTCGCTCGCCATTGTCGGTATGCCCATCGGGCAGATCTCACCGGAGACGATCCGCGCCATCCTCGCAGGTGGGCAGTCCGTTGCTGAGACAGCCGGTGCGCCTATCGCGGGCGGGCATTCCATCGACGCGGCCGAACCGATTTATGGCCTCGTCGCCATGGGACTTGTCGACCCGGCCCGCATCCTGATGAACTCGAATGCAAAAGCAGGTGACGTGCTGATCCTCGGCAAGCCGCTCGGCATCGGCATCTATTCCGCGGCCCTGAAGCGGGAGATCCTGGAACCCGCGCACTATGAGGAAATGATCGCCTCAACGACACGCCTCAACACGCCGGGTACGGACCTTTCCGCCATGGACGGCGTGCACGCCGCCACGGACGTGACGGGCTTCGGCCTCCTCGGCCATGGCAGCGAAATGGCGCGCGGCGCAGGCGTGTCGCTGGTGATCGAGAAGGCGAAGGTACCCATGTTCGACGGCGCGCGGAAACTTGCCGAAGACGGCGTGAAGACCGGCGCCTCGGACCGCAACTGGGACTCAGTGAAACACATGGTCAGCGGCGAGATGTCAGAGACCGAGCGCGACCTGCTCTGCGACCCGCAGACAAGCGGCGGCCTGCTCGTCTCCTGCGCGCCGGATACGGCAGACGATGTGCTCGCCCTCTTCGCCCGCCACGGCCATGACGGCGCCGCCATTGTCGGGCGGGTAGAAGGTGGCGCACCGGGCGTGAGCGTCGTCTAGGACGCGCGGCAACTCTCCGGGTTTCGCCTCGCCTTGGTCAGCGAATCCTCAAGCGGTTGAGCGCCCTGTTTCAGGAATTCTTCCGGAAAGCCATAGAGGCTGCCGTCCCGATCATCCTCAATCAGTTCGGCGACATCCTCGGTGGTGAGATCTGTCCCGTCCCGCATCTCGATGATCTTCGTCATCAGCGCAATTGTATGGAGACGCGTTTCCCCGTCGAGACCGGCCTCTAAGGTGACGAAGCAGGCGCAGAAATCATCGAGGTCAGCGCCGCCCCGGGCCAATCGCTCGGTCAGGCCCACATCATCCGCGGTCATCTTCTGACAGATGGCAAGCACGTTGTCTGTCTGCCTGGCCGGTTCCTCCACCGGCGTGCTGGCACAGGCCGCAAGTGCGAGCCCGGCCAACAGGCTGGCGGATGTTTTCAATTTTCCCCACCCCATGCGGATCAGGCCGGAACCTTGCCTGCCAGCATGCCGGCGAGCGTGCCGGAGATGATGTCTTCGGCTTCCTTCATGATCCGGTCCATCAGTTCCTGGACAGTCGGGATGTCGTGGATCAGGCCTGCGACCATGCCGCAGCTCCACGCACCGGCATCCATTTCGCCTTCCACCATGATCTTCGGATAGACACCGGCGACTTCGGCGATGATATCCTCGAACTTGATGTTGGAACCGAGTTCCTTCTCTTTTGCCAGCAGTCGCTCGACGCCGGCATTGTTCAGCACACGTTCGGTGTTGCGCAGCGGGCGCATGACGAGGCGCGTGTCGAGCTCGGACGCGGCAACGATGGCCTGTTTCACGTTCTCGTGCACCGGCGCTTCTTTCGTGGCGATGAAGCGCGTGCCCATGTTCATGCCCTGCGCGCCCATGGCGAGCGAAGCGACCAGCGAGCGGCCATCGGCCATGCCGCCGGAAGAGATGAACGGGATTTCCAGCTCATCGGCTGCGCGCGGCAGCAGGATGAAGTTCGGCACATCGTCTTCGCCCGGGTGGCCGCCGCACTCGAAGCCATCCACTGACACGGCATCACAGCCGATCGACTGGGCCTTCAGCGCGTGGCGCACGGCTGTACATTTGTGGATCACCTTGATGCCGGCGCCCTGAAGCGCGGGCAGAACGGCGGAGGGGTTGTTGCCAGCCGTCTCAACCACTTTGACGCCGCCCTTGATCACGGCCTCGACGATGCCCGGATAGTCCGGCGGCGTGGTCGACGGCAGGAAGGTGATGTTCACGCCGAACGGCTTGTCGGTCATGTCCTTGCAGCGGGCGATCTCGTTGGCGAGGTCCGCCGGGGTCTTCTGCGTCAGCGCGGTGATGATGCCGAGGCCGCCGGCATTGGACACAGCGGCTGCCATTTCGGCAAAGCCGACATAGTGCATGCCGCCCTGGACGATGGGGCGTTCGATGCCGAACATTTCAGTGATCTTGGTTTTCATGGATCGTCTCCTCCGGTCACGGTTTGCCAATATCCATGGCCGAACGGGCCCGCCCCGGCAAGAGTGACGAAAGGGAACCTTCCCGGCCCATTGTCGCGAGAGCGCGATAGACTTCTCCGCCGGATTGAAGGACAAATGCGCCATGAAACATCGCATTCTCCTCAGTACCATCGCCTTTCTCGCCGCCTGCCAGACCGCTCCGCCGGAGCCTGCCCCAACGGAAAAGGTCATCGTAAAGGTGATCGAGACGGCCCCGGAACCGGCCCCTGCCGCCCCCACCCAGGGCCAGCAATGGCTCTATGGCTCGGCGGAATCCCGCATCGCGCTGAAGCAGGACTGGAACGCCATCGCGTCCTATGTCGCGGCGAAGGCCGCGAACCGCCCGAATACCAGCGTCGTGCTGGCGCCTGGCGCGACGGCCGAGGCCGCCGACTTCCTCGCCTGCGATGCCGACCAGCCGCTCGCCGCCGTCTTCGATGCCGACGAGACGCTGATCTGGAACCTCGGCTCCATGGGCTATTTCACCCGGATCGGTGTCGGCTTCGATCCCGCCATCTGGGACGAATGGGAAAAAACCGGCTCGGGCAAGGCGGTCGCCATTCCCGGCGTGAAGGATGCTTTTAAGCGCATCCGTGATGCCGGGGTGGAGATCATCGTCAACACGAACCGCTCCAATGCGAACATCCAGGGTTCCGCCGACACGCTGAAATCCGCCGGCCTCGGCGAGTTCGCCCACGGCCGGACACTTTACCTGCGCGGCGACGCCCCCGGAGGCAGCGGCAAGGACGGGCGCCGCTACATGATCTCTGACGATTACTGCGTCATCGCCCTGGCGGGTGACCAGCTGGGCGACATCGCCGACCTCTTCAATGACAAGGCGCTCACCCCGCCGGAGCGCAAGGCGCTGACCGCCGCCCCAGCCTTCGACCCGATGTGGGGCAATGGCTGGTTCATCCTGCCGAACCCGGTTTACGGCCCGTCGCTGGCCGGATCGATGGAAGAGGTGTTCCCGCCCGAAACGGACTGGGCGCCCCCGACTGCTCCTCCACCTGCAGAGGAATAGGCCATGAAAGTCTTCATCCACGGCGTGCCGGACACGCCCCACCTCTGGAAGCCGCTCGTCGCGGCGCTCGGCCTTCAGCCGTCTGAGTATTTCGCGCCTGCCCTGCCCGGCTTCGGCACACCCCTGCCGAAGGGCTTTTCCTGTACCAAGGATGCCTATACCGCGCACCTGATCGGAGAGATCGAGAAGCTAGGGCAGAAGATTGACCTTGTCGGCCACGACTGGGGCGCGCTCCTCTCGCTGCGCATCGCCAGCCTCCGGCCGGACCTGATCCGCACATGGTGTGTCACCAATGCCGTGATCGACCCGGAGTATCGCGGCCACCAGACAGCGCGCATGTGGGCAACGCCCCTGATGGGCGAATTTGTCATGCTGAACATGCGCAACAAACCGCGCCTCGAAGCCTCCCTCGTCCAGGGCGGCATGCCGGCAGACCTCGCGAAGGAGGAAGTGCCGCTGATAGACAAGACGATGCGCCAGTCGATCCTGAAGCTCTACCGCTCCGCCATTGGCCTGCGCTTCTCGGGCCCATGGGTCAGCGACCTTGCGAACCTGCCCAGTCCCGGCCAGCTCTTCTGGGGAGAGACCGACCCCTATGTCGACCTCTCCGTCGCCGAACGGTTCTCGAAGAACCACAATGTCCCGCTCCATGTCGAAAATGGCGCGGGCCACTGGGCCTGTGCTGAACGGGCCGAGCAGTTTGCAGGCGTCCTGAAAGCGCTCTGGGCGAAGGGCTGATCCGGTTTAGTCCGTTATAGTCCTGTATGATCATGGGTCGTTGTCCATGATCATGGCGCGGTCCGGTTTGGTCATGCGGTATCCCCCTCAGGCGTCACGCCCGATGGCGGAAAGCCATCCACCACTTCAGCCATCTGATCCTGCCGC